>CALPLL020000015.1 GCA_943324395.2 Rhizobium sp. Q54 | reverse complement strand
TCTATGAGCACTTGGCAATTGTTCCATAAATGGTTGTTTATTGCCATAAGTGTTCTCCATCTTAATTTTATAAAGTAACTTTGCGTTTTTACCAAGTTCTTTAGTTAATGCAACTTTCAATAATTTTACATAATGTTCTTCAAGCCACTCGTAGAAAAATTTACTAGGAACTTGTATATACAGCGCGTTATCAGTAAGTTCTACTGATTTTATTGGTTCAAACCAAGTTTTGTAAGCTTGGTCTTGAATATTGTCCTTGATGAATTCTAGACAATTTTCCCAGACTGATTGCGCAGTTTTGCTCATAGTAATTTAAAAGTTATCGTTTTATTAAGTTACAAAAAATAACGGATAAGGGATGTTTATTTTTTGGACTACAAATATGTGATAATAAATCGTTAAAAAAAAATTTTTTTTGATTAATTTTTTTAAAATTTTTGTTGTATATGACAACCACTATTTTATTTAGTAATATTAAATATTTAAAATGCAAAAACATCAAATTCAAGTTCGTGTTCGTTATTCTGAAACAGACCAAATGGGGGTTGTTTATCACGGAAATTATATTCCTTATTTTGAAATAGGAAGAGTGGAATGGTTAAGAAACAAAGGGGTTTCGTATAAATTAATGGAAGAAAGCGGGATTGCTTTACCAATAGTTTCCATGAATATCAATTACAAAAAACCGGCTCGTTACGATGAATTATTAACAATTTCTACAGCTTTTAAAAGTCAATCTTCAGTTAAAGTTGAGTTTGATTGCGAAATCCATAATGAGAAAAATGAATTGTTAACAACTGCTCATTTTATTTTGGTATTTGTGGACTTATCAACGGGAAAACCAATCAACCCTCCAGATTATATTAAAGAGGTATTGGTGAAGTTAGACTAATCTAATTTTGAAATTGAAATTTCAAATATAGAATCAAAAATGTCGAATATACGTTCGGCATTTTTCTTTCTTGTAACAATTATTAGCTCACAATTTTCTTCCATTTTTTGGGATTGAATATCCAACTGTTTTTCTTTTATGATTCGCATTACCTTGTTTATATTTTTATAATCAAATGTAATTTTGAATCGAATATCTATTGTTTTTTCTAAAATTGAAGCATTTTCAAGAACTAATTGCGCGGTTGTTTTATAGGCTGTAATGAGTCCGCCAACACCCAATTTGGTCCCGCCGAAAAATCGTACAACAACAATTAATATATTGGTTAAACCAAAAGATTGTATTTGTCCATAAATTGGAATTCCTGCACTATTGCTTGGTTCTCCATCATCATTGGCTCGAAATTCAATTTTTTCGGTTCCTATTTGATACGCATAACAAAAGTGAACAGCACCAAAATGTTGCTTCTTTAATTTTTCAATGTAAATCTTAATTTCATCGGTTGTTGAAACAGGAAATGCATAGCCAAAAAATTTACTATTCTTTTCTTTAAATAGTATTTCCTCTGTTTGAATTTCAATAGTTTTATAGGTGTCTTTTATTTCCAAAATGAATTATAGTATTACCTTTTCAAATAATTCAATAACGTCTTCTTTGCCTTTCAGTAAATTCCAAACTTGTAATCCTGTTTTTTTAGCACCTTCTATATTGTCAAAGTTATCATCTACAAAAAGTGTTTTTTCAGGAATCAAATTATTTTCGTTGATCACAAAGTTGTAAATTCCAACATCAGGTTTTCTCCTACCCAAATTATAAGAAAAATATACTTTTTCAAAGCAATTGTAAAATCTATAGTAAAATTCGTCTCCGTATCTATCTTTAAAATGATTGATGTGAATTGAATCGGTATTGCTCAATAAAAAGACTTGGTATTTTTTAGATAATTTTTCAAGAAATTCTAATCGGTACATTGGAAAATCTAATAAAACTCCATTCCAAGCCTCAAGAACTTCTTCCTGAGTTGCATTTGGAACTAGTTTATTTAATCCAAGCAAAAAATCAGTTCTCGTGATTAATCCCTTTTCGAAATTAAAATTTAATGAGTCTATTTCTGAACTCCATTCTATCAATCCCAACTTTTTTAAGGCCAATGGAGTAGCTTCTTTATCCAAGTTGATAAATACATCGCCAAAATCAAAAATAATAGTATTAATCATCGTTTCTGTAGGTTAATAAAGTATCATTTTTCAGATAACTTTTGGAATAAATGGGACTATTTAATTTAGGAGCTATTGTTCCCTCATTTAAATTAATCTCTCCAATAAAAACTCTTGCTTCGTCCCAAAGATTCGCATCTATAAAGGACTGAATTGTTTTTCTACCCCCCTCTATTATAATCGATTGAATGTTATTTTCAAATAGTTTTTCGACAATAGCTTGTGTAGAATTTTGGTCAAAATTGATTTTAATATTTTGAATTGTTTCTGAATTTGAAGTCACTTCTTTGTTTGAAAAAACAATCGTTTTTGCTTGACTATCAAATACATTTTTTGAAGAATCAACTTGATTTTCTTTGTCAATTATTACACGAATTGGATTTTCGCCTGTCCAATCGCGAACGGTTAGAGAAGGGTTGTCATCCAAAATTGTCTGGGATCCAACCAATATTGCTTGTTCTTCACTTCGCCATTTGTGAACCAATTGACGAGAATATTCATTGGAAATCCATACCGGTTTTTGTTCGTCTTTATTTTTCGGACTGATAAATCCATCGGAGCTTTCAGCCCATTTTAATATAATAAAAGGTCGATTTTTTCTATGAAATGTAAAAAAACGTTTATTGAGTTCGTTGCATTCTTTTTCTAAAAATCCGAAGGTTACATTTACTCCCGAATCCTTTAATTTTTGAATTCCTTTTCCAGCAACTTTACTATTTGGATCAATAGTACCAATAACCACATTTGGAATTTTATATTTCAAAATTAAATCGGCGCAAGGTGGCGTTTTGCCAAAATGGCTACAAGGTTCTAAATTCACATAAAGTGTTGATGAAGAAAGTAATTCTTTGTTCTGAACTGATTCTATGGCAATTACTTCAGCGTGAGATTCTCCCGATTTTTTATGCCAACCTTCACCAATAATATTTTTTTCAAATACAATTACGCAACCTACAAGTGGATTTGGATAGGTAGTTCCCAATCCATTTTTGGCTAATTCTATGCACCTTTTTATATATTTTTCTTGTACCTTCACCACGCAAAAATACGATTAAAAAGTAATATGGAAAGCATTAGAATTAGAGAAATCCAAAAGCAAGACAATGCTCAAATGGCAGCAATAGTTAGAGATGTATTAACTGATTTAGGCGCACCAAAAGTAGGAACGGCTTATGCAGATCCATATTTAGATACTCTATTTGAAGTTTATGATATTCCAAGAGCTATTTATTATGTGGTTGAAAATAATGGTAAAATTTTAGGTGGTGCAGGAATTATGCAATTGGAAAATGCCGAAGCTACCATTTGCGAACTTCAGAAAATGTATTTTCTTCCTGAAATTCGTGGGCTAGGTTTTGGAACTAAACTGATGAATCTTTGTATTGAAAAAGCAATCGAATTTGGTTTTGAAAGTTGTTACATCGAAACAATGAGTTACATGGATGCCGCTCAAAAATTATATCGAAAATCAGGTTTTGAATATTTAGAACAACAAATAGGAAATACAGGGCACAATTCTTGTGAAGTTTGGATGTTGAAAAAGCTATAAAGAGTATGAAGATAAAAGAATATAAAATCAATTTTATTAAATCACTGTTGCCATTTTATGATGAAATGGAAGCAGAGAGTTTCTTTTATTTAATACTGGAAAACAAACACCAGTTAAGGAGAATTGATCTTGCTTTGGATGTTGACAAAGAATTTTCAGAAGATGATATTTCAATTTGGAATGTTATTTTAGAAAAATTAAAAACTCAAATTCCGATTCAATATATATTAGGTACAACTCATTTTTATAATTCAGAATTTATTGTTGATGAAAATGTATTAATTCCTAGATCTGAAACTGAAGAGTTGGTAGATTGGATTGTAAAATTAAATAGTAAATTATCCAAAAAGAAAGATTTAAAAATATTGGATATTGGGACAGGAAGCGGTTGTATTGCGATTTCATTGGCAAAGAACATTTTAAATTCTGCAGTTTTTGCTGTTGATGTTTCCGAAAAGGCTTTGGCTGTAGCCCATAAAAACGCGAGTTTAAATAACGTTTCTGTGACTTTTTTACACAAGGATATTTTGGAAACAAATCATTTAGATCAGAAATTTGACATTATAGTTTCCAATCCGCCGTATGTTAGAAACATAGAAAAAGCTGAAATCAAACCCAATGTTTTGGATAACGAACCACATTTGGCGTTATTTGTTTCAGATAATGATCCGCTAATTTTTTACAAGAAAATTGCTGAGTTGGCTGCTGCGAATTTAAATCCTAACGGACAATTATTCTTTGAAATCAATCAATATTTAGGCAAAGAAACCCAAGATTTATTGGTATCTTTAGGTTTAAAAAATATTGAACTTCGAAAAGATATTTATGGAAATGACCGAATGATTGCCTGTAATTTCTAACAATTATTCGTATCTTAAAGCTTCAATTGGATCTAATTTAGATGCCTTTAAAGCAGGGTAAGAACCCGAAACTACTGCCACAATAAAAGTTGTAATAGTTGCCGCAATAACTGCTCCCCAAGGAATAACAAAACTAAAATCGATTGCAGTTGAAATCCCATAACCAATCAATATACCAAAGATAATTCCTACAATTCCACCTAATTGACCAATGATTAAAGTTTCTATAAAAAACTGAAATGCAATAGTACTTCTTTTAGCTCCCAATGCTTTTCTAACTCCTATTTCACGTGTTCTTTCTGTAACAGAAACCAGCATTATATTCATTAATGCAATAGAAGAACCAAATATGGTGATAATTCCAATAATCCACGCTGAAGCGCTTAAAACCCCAGTCATTTCTGAAATCCTATTAATTAAATCATCGCTTCTTGAAACCCCAAAATTATTTTCTTGAACAGGATTTAATTTACGAATACGTCGCATAATATTTCCAGCGTTGTCAACAGCTTCATCCAATAAATTCTCTTTTGCTACCATAATACTCATAGCATAATTGATGTTGGGAGCAGTAAACAATGATCTAGCCACTTGAATTGGAATTAAAACTCGCAAATCTTGGCTATTGCCAAATGTCGATCCTTTCTCTTTCAAAACTCCTATGACTTTAAATTTTGCGCCACGAATAGAGATAATCTTATTAATCGGATTTACCTCTTTTAACAAGCCTTTTTCAAAATCGGAACCTACCACGCAAACATAGGCATTGTTGTCTATGTCAAAACCGGTAAAGTTTCTACCTAAGGTAGTTTCCAAACCAGAATTCGTAAGAAAATGCTCGTCAACTCCAACAACTGCTATTTCTGGATCTGTTTTTTCTGATTCAAATTTCACTTCTGCTTTTGAAGTTGCTACAAATGACAATGAAGTTTCTGTAAAAGGATATTTGTAATGTTCTTTAAACGCTTTGGCTTGAGGCCAAGTAATAATAGGATTTACTTTGTCAATTTCACCACCACCGCGTCTTCGAGTGCTAGTTTCATATTGAGTAATGTTAAAAGTATTTGAGCCCATTGAGGCAAAATTGGAAGACAATGTGTTTTTTAACGCCGAAACCACGGTTAAAATTCCTACTAATGCAGTAATTCCAATTGCAATGATTAAAATAGTAAGTATAGTTCGCAATAATTGAGTTCGGATAGAACCAAGTGCAATTCGGATATTTTCTACAGTTAATTTGAACATCATTTGTAATTTGACACGAAAATACAATTTTTGTAACAAGTTTGCTTTAGAACGTCCATTATTTAGTATAAAAATATGATATTTGCATAGAGAAATTTAAAATTATAGAATTTAGATTATAAATTTGCTCTTAAAAATTAGTTTTTAGAGGATTCAATTCTAAAATCTATAACCTAAAAATCTGCTATTTATATGGCTCAAAAACCGAGTATTCCTAAAGGTACGCGCGACTTTTCACCAAGTGAAGTTGCAAAACGTCAATATATTATTTCTATTATCAAAAGTAATTTTGAAAAATTTGGATTTCAACCTATTGAAACGCCATCTTTTGAAAATTCTGAAACTTTAATGGGGAAATATGGTGAAGAAGGAGACCGATTGATATTTAAAATATTAAATTCAGGAGATTATTTGGCTAAAGCCAATGAAAGCGCACTTGTAAATAAAGAAAGTAATAAGTTGACTTCAAGTATTTCTGAAAAAGCACTTCGTTACGATTTAACCGTACCTTTTGCGAGATATGTAGTTCAGCACCAAAATGATATTGAATTTCCATTTAAAAGATACCAAATCCAACCCGTTTGGCGAGCTGATCGTCCACAAAAAGGCCGTTTTAGAGAGTTTTATCAATGCGATGCCGATGTGGTAGGTTCAAAATCGTTATGGCAAGAAGTGGAATTAATTCAATTGTATGATGCTGTTTTCACCGATTTGGGTTTGAATGGCGTTACAATCAAAATCAATAATAGAAAAATATTATCTGGAATTGCTGAGGTTATTGGCGCTTCAGATAAGTTAATAGATTTTACAGTTGCTTTAGACAAACTAGATAAAATAGGGGAGGACGGCGTAAAAACAGAAATGCTTGAAAAAGGAATTTCTGAAGCTGCAATTCAAAAAGTACAACCGTTATTTAATTTTACGGGATCGATTTCTGATAAAATTGAAAAATTAGCAACTCTTTTACATTCTTCATCTGAAGGAATGAAAGGAATTGAAGAAGTAAAATTTATTTGCGATGCGGTTTCAGAATTGGGTTTATCCAAATCCAATTTAGACTTAGATGTAACTCTTGCTCGTGGATTAAATTATTACACAGGGGCAATATTTGAAGTTGCTCCACCAAAAGAAATTTCAATGGGATCCATTGGTGGTGGTGGTAGATACGATAATTTGACTGGGATTTTCGGACTGAAAGACATGAGTGGGGTGGGAATATCATTTGGCTTGGACCGTATTTATTTGGTAATTGAAGAATTGAATTTATTTCCTGAAACGGTAAGTTCAACTTCGAAAGCGTTGTTTATCAATTATGGTGAAAAAGAGGCCTTTTATTCTATGAAAGCAATAAAAAAATTACGCAATTTTGGAATAAAAGTTGAATTATATCCTGATGCAGTTAAAGTGGGAAAACAATTCATGCACGCCGACAAACGAGCAATTAAATTCGCAATTATTGTTGGAGAAACTGAAATGAAAGAGGATAAATTTGCCTTAAAAAACTTGGTTTCTGGAGAACAAATAACATTAAATTTTGAAGAATTAAAAAACACACTTATAAATAATTAATTAAATCAATAGTTATGAAAAACGCATTCTTAAAAAGTATATTTTTTATTGCCATAATCGGTTTATTGTTTTCTTGTAATCAAAAAACTGGATCTGAAACTCCTTCGAGTTATCTATCGGATACTGAAACTGGAATAAAAACTGGTGGAATAAAAGTAGTTACCATTTCAACTCCAAAAGGGAATTTTAAAGTTTGGACAAAGAAAATTGGTAACAACCCAAAGATTAAAGTTTTGCTATTAAATGGTGGGCCTGGAGCAACCCACGAATATTTTGAGTGTTTTGAGAGTTTCCTTCCAAAAGAGGGAATTGAGTTCATTTATTATGATCAATTGGGTTGTGGAAATTCTGATAATCCAAATGATGTTGCTATGTGGGATTTACCTCGCTTTGTAGAGGAAGTGGAGCAAGTTCGAATTGCATTAGGATTAAATAAAGACAATTTCTATTTACTTGGACATTCTTGGGGAGGAATTTTAGCAATGGATTATGCTATGAAATATCAAAATAACTTGAAAGGTTTAATCATTTCAAACATGATGTCAAGCGCTCCCGATTATGGGAAATATGCTGAAGACGTTCTTTCTAAACAATTCAAGCCGGAAGTATTGAAAGAAATTCGTGAAATTGAAGCTAAAAAAGATTTTTCGAATCCTAGGTATATGGAATTGCTAATGCCTAATTTTTATGCAGAACACATTTGTAGAATCCCGCTTCAAAATTGGCCAGAGCCAGTAAACAGATCGTTTTCTAAAATGAACCAATCGCTTTATGTAACCATGCAAGGGCCAAGTGAATTTGGACTTTCTGGGAAATTAGAAAAATGGGATCGTTCACAAGATTTAAAGAAAATTTCAACTCCAACGCTTGTTGTAGGCGCTAAAAATGACACGATGGATCCTAAACACATGGAATGGATGTCGACACAATTCCAAAATGGAAGTTATTTATATTGTCCAAATGGAAGTCACATGTCGATGTATGACGATCAAGAAACGTACATGGGCGGATTGATTAAATTCGTAAAAGGCGTTGACAAAGGTCAAAAGAAAATGAAGTTGTAAATATAAATTTAGTAGCTTTTAATTGTTTAAACTAAATCAATATTAAAATAAACGCCTCTATTTACTTTTTGATTTAAAGCATCTTGAATTAAAAGTATGGCTGATTCTAAAATGCAATTGGCTTCAAAATCGGTTGTACTAAATTTATCACTTTCAACTGCTTTTGATTTTATTTCTAAAAGTTGTTCTAATGCTTTCTTCAAACCTTCATTAGATTTAACGATACCAGCATTGGAACTAATAATTTTTTGAATTACATTTTTGTCAACTTTTAATAACTTTAATAATTTATCATTATCAGAAGTCACCAAATCGTTTGATAAATTTGCAGTTAATGAAGGTATTGAGAATTTTGCAAATGCAATGGCTTCCAACAATGAATTCGAAGCCAGTCTATTTGCTCCATGCAAGCCCGTTGACGCCACTTCGCCAATTGCAAATAAACCACTTACGGAGGTTTCGCCAAATTCATTCACTTTAATTCCTCCACATGAATAATGCTGCACTGGTATAACTGGTATAAAATCATTTTGAATATTGATTCCTAATCTTAAAAAGCATTCTTTTTTAATGTGCGGATAATGTTTGTCTATTATTAATGGATCAATTTTAGTGGCATCTAAATAAACGTGAGGAAGTTTTTGTGTTTTTATTTCATCAATAATAGCTCTTGAAACAACATCTCTTGGAGCTAAATCCAAGCGATCATCGTATTTGTACATAAAAGCTTCTTTTTGTTCATTCTTCAATATTGCACCAGAACCTCTTAAAGCTTCAGAAATTAAGAATGAAATACTGCCTTCTTCAAATAAGCCTGTTGGGTGAAACTGAATAAAGGATAAATTTTCAATTGTAGCACCTAATTTATTGGCAATAAAAACGCCGTCACTTGTTGCATTTTCTTGATTGGTTGATTTTTCAAATAACCCTCCAATTCCTCCAGTTGCTAAAACTAGTTTACTACAAATTACATTATTGAAAAAGTTATTTTTATTATCAAATAGTTGAATTGAAAAGGTATTATTTTCTAGTTTTTCGGCATTGATAAGTGTGGAATTGTCAAATAGGTCTATGTTTTTTAGGCCTTTGATTTTATTTATTAATGACGATTGAATGTCCTTTCCAGTTTGGTCTTCTTTGTGCCAAATTCGCGCATCACTGTGACCGCCTTCTTTAGCAAGATCAAATTCACCATTATTTTTTTTATCAAATTGGGTTCCCCATTCAATTAAATCTTCAATTAAATCGGGTGCTGATTGGATTACTTTTTCTACAATTGCTTTATCATTTGCGTAAGCGCCAGCAACAAGAGTATCATTAATATGTTTTTCAAAATTATCGTCAAGTGCTTTAACAGCTGCAATTCCGCCTTGAGCCCAATTGGTGTTGGTTTCATTTAAAGCACCTTTAACCACTATACAAATGGAGAGTTTACCTTCTTTAAATATTGGAGTTTCGGATAAATACAAAAGCGTGCTCAAGCCACCAATTCCAGAACCTACAATTACAATATCGTATGATTGCTTCATTACTATATTTATATAGAAAGCATATTATTTAAAGCCTTTAATGCGCCAATTTGAGTTTTTTCATTCACATGAATTTCGGGTAATTCATAATACAGTGCGTTGTATAATTTTTCGAGCGTGTTCATTTTCATATACGGACATTCAGAACAGGCGCAGGAATTCGATTCTAAAGCCGGAGCTGGTATAATAGTTTTATGAGGCACCAACTGTCTCATTTTATACAATATTCCGGCTTCTGTAGCAACAATAAATTTATCTGAAGTAGAAGATTGAACATGATTTAGTAAAGCGGAGGTTGAACCAATAAATGAGGCTTTGTTAAGAAGTTCAGGAAGACACTCTGGATGAGCAATTAGTTCAGCATCGGGGTGAGCCAATTGCAATGCATTTAATTTATCCATAGATATATTGACGTGTACGATACAAGCACCGTCCCAAAGAATTAATTCCCGACCAGTTACTTTTTGGACAAACATTCCTAAGTTTTTATCTGGTGCAAAAATGATTTGTTTGTCTTTTGGGATAGAATTTACAATATCTATTGCATTAGATGAAGTACAGATATAATCACTTTGAGCTTTTATTTCAGAACTGCAATTGATATAACTTACTACTATTGCATCAGGATATTGATTTTTGAAAGCAATAAATTCAGCTTCAGGGGCTGAGTCCGCTAACGAACATCCTGCATTTAAATCGGGTAAAAGTACTTTAGTATTTGGATTTAATATTTTTGCAGTTTCAGCCATAAAATGAACTCCACAAAAAACAATAATATCTGAAGATTGTTTTTTTGAAGCTTGGGCCAAAGCCAAACTGTCTCCCACAAAATCAGCGATAGACTGTATGTCTTCACTCACATAATAATGTGCCAGAATTACCGCATTTTTTTCAACTTTCATTTTTAAAATGGCCTCCTTTAAGTCTATTCCCTCAGGAACGGATCTGCTTATATAACCCACTTTTGCAATTTCATTTTCGAATAACATTTTATATAATTTTAAGGGAAATATCTATAGAATTGACATGGTGCGTTAAATCTCCCAACGAGACATAATCGATTCCAGTTTTGGCATATTCTACAATATTACTTGCATTGATTCCGCCTGAAGCTTCAATTGTTTTATGTGTAGAATTGTGTTTAATTAATTCAATAATATCAATTGGTTTGAAATTATCAACCAAAATCCGATCAACAATTTCATAATTTTTTATTTTATTGAATTCCTCTAAATCTTTAACTTCAACAACAACAGGTATTTTTAATTGATTTTCAAGTAAATATTCTGTGCATGATTCAACAGCATTTTTAATATCTCCAGCAGCTTTAATATGATTGTCTTTAATTAAAACCTGATCGTATAATCCAAAACGATGGTTTACGCCGCCACCAATTTTTACGGCCCATTTTTCACAAATTCTAAAATTAGGTGTTGTTTTTCGAGTGTCTAATACTTTAACATTGTAAGGAGCAATTAAATTTACAAAGTAATTAGTTTTAGTAGCAATTGCGCTCATTCGTTGCATACAGTTTAGCAACAATCTTTCTAATTTTAATATAGATTGTATAGAGCCAGAAATATTTCCAATAGGTGTATTTTTACTAACAAATTCACCGTCCTCAACCTCAAATAAAACTGTCAATAACGGATCCACTTGAGTACAAATTAATTTAGCTAATTCAATTCCAGCAATTATGCAATCTTCTTTTACATAACAAATAGCCTCCCCTTTTTGCTCTTTATTTATTGTAGCTAAACTGGTAATGTCGCCCATTCCAATATCTTCTAATAAGGCGTTAGTAATGAATAATTTAATATCTTCTTGCATTAATTATATTTCAAATTATTAATGATGTTAAGTATTCATGATGTTTAAACGAATTTTATTTTTTAGGAAAAATGATTTTCAACAGCCATGCAAAGGTAATCAAACAGCAATACCCTCGCAATAAGATTTTATTTAAGTTGATGTTAAAGTTATTCTTGGGTTAGTTAATTTAAATTATATTACCCTTACCAAAAAAAAATCCCACCGAAGCGGGATTAAAGATTTTCATCTACGGCATTTAGCCTTATTGTGATAAGATTAAAGATTAGAATAAAATTTCACCCTATAAATGTAAGCTATTTATATTAAAATTCAATTATTTTTCTTCTTTATTCAATTAATTAATTATCTTTAGAAAGTTATTTACACGCTTATATTTTTATTCAACGCCATTCAAGTTAATTATGACAAAAATTCTTGGTTTATATTTAGGGGTCAACTCAATTGGTTGGGCTATTCTGGATACCAAATCCAGTTCAATTCTTAGCTTAGGAACAAGAGTATTTCCTGTGGGTGTCAATAATTTAGGTGACGGTGCTGCCGAATTATCTCGAAATGCAATTAGAACCCAAAATAGAAGAATACGAAAACAGTTTTTCAGAAAACGTCTCAGAAAAAAAATCTTATTAAAAGAACTTGTTAACCAAAAAATGTGTCCTTTGACCTCTAAGGATATCGACAATTGGAATACTACAAAACAATTTCCATCTCAAGAATTATCTTCTTGGTTTGCAATTAATCCCTATGAAAATCGGCACAAAGCCCTTTCGGAAAAAGTACCATTAGAATCAATTGGGAGGATTTTTTATCATCTAATTCAACGAAGAGGATATTTAAGTAATAGCCGAATAATTCCTAGTGATGATGGTCACATTTTTAACGGAAATTCTAAAAATAATACTATTGGAATAAATGAAACTAGAGCCCAAATTGAATCTACTACTTTAGGGTCATATTTATATGAAATTCATCCAAAACAAAACGTATCCTTTGAAAATGGGTTGGAAAGAATTCGAAATAGATACACTACAAGGCAGATGTATATTGACGAATTTGAACAAATTTGGGAACACCAAAAAAACTACCATCCTGAATTATCATTAGAATTAAAAGAAAAATTTGGTGGTAGAAAAAATGATGGATTCAATGAAAATGGGATTCTATTTCATCAACGACCTTTAAAATCAAAAAAACATTTAGTAGGCAATTGTTCCTTTGAAAAAAAGAAAAAGAAAGCCCATTTGAGTTCAATTTCTTACGAGAATTTTAGCATTTATAAATGGATAAATTCTGTTGAATACAATGGTATTAAATTGAATGAAACTGAAAGACATAAAATTGCCCATTTTCTTTGTTTTAAAGAAAAACCTTTTTTTAAAGAAATTCGAAAAGTGATTGACAAGTTAGATCCTTTTTATAAATTTAATCAAAAAGATCAGGATAAAATTTGTGTTGCTAATACCATTCCTAATCTCAGTAGTAGCAAGTATTTTGGTAAAAAATGGTTGGAATTTTCGGATAAGGAACAAGATGATATTTGGCATATATTGTACTTTTTTGGCGATAAAGATAAATTAGAGAATTATGCTATTGAAAAATGGGGATTTACTCCAATACAAGCTCAACAAATATCTAATTTTAATTTGAAACCTGGCTATGCTAACATTTGTCGAAAGGCTATGAACAACATTTTTCCGTTTTTGAAAATGGGATGCCAATATGAATTGGCGGTTGTTTTGGGTGGTATAAAAAATGCTTTTGCAAATTATTGGGAAAATCTTGATGAGGTTAAAAAAGCTATAATTATTGATCAAGTCTCGGAATTGTATTATTCTAATTTCAAATCAGGATTAGATGACATTTTAGTTGAATACCTAAAAACAGAGTTGCAATTTGATTCAGAGCAGATAACTAAATTATATCAAATTTCAGTTTTTGAAAATATAAATGATAAATCTGAAAAGTTAGAATTTGGCTCTTCAGCTGATAAAAAAATCAATAATTTAAGAAATCCTGTTTTTAGTAATGTATTATTTGAAATTCGAAAATTAATAAACAAATTATCTAATGAATATGGAAATCTAAATGAAATAAAAGTAGCATTGTCTCCAAATTTAAAAGCGTCAAAATCTGGCAGATATGAATTTAAGAAAAAACAATTAAATCTTCAAAAAGAAACCAATCAAATTAAAGATGAGCTAAAGAGCAAGGGCTTTAAAACTACAAATAATAATGTGATGCTATTTAAATTGTGGAAAGAATGCAAAGAAACCTGTCCCTATACTGGAAATAACATCAGCATTAATCAATTGTTTAGTGACGATATAGAAGTTGAATACATTCACGCTTGGTGTAAATCATTGAACGACAGTTTTATTAATAAAACACTTTGTTTTTCTGACGAAAAAATTAGTAAAGGAGAAAAAATCCCCTATGAATTTTATAATTCTCAAGGGGAAGAGAAGTGGAATGAAGTTAAAAATAGGGCTTTAAATTTGTTCTCAGATTATTCTCAAAATCCTGACGGATATAGAAAGTTTAAGCGTTTTATTCAAAAAAAATTTGATGATGATTTTATAAATAAAAACTTAAACGATACAAAATACATTAGTAAATCAACAAAAGAATATTTATTAAATAGTTGTAGTAAGGTTACCATTACCAACAGTAAAATTACCACTAATTTAAAGAATAAATGGGGTTTATATTTATTTTCAAGCAATGATTATCTGCAGCAAGCAATTGAAGCATTGATAGTTGCAAATGTTTCTGTAAACCAAATCCAAGAGTTATCAAAGTGGAACAGATATGATATAAATTCACCAAAATTCAGTTATCCTTTACCTTGGAAGAATTTTATTTACGACGTGGAATTGGCATTAAAAACGATAGTAGTATCTCACAAAAATGTAAATAAAACGATTACAGTTCAATCCGGTTCCAATCAAAAAGATGGGTTTAGAGGAATTTCAGCTAGAGGGCAATTACACAAAGAAACAATTTTCGGACTAAGAAATCTCAATGGAATTCAAGCTTTTCACATTAGAAAACCAGTAGAAAGTTTAAAAACGGAAACTCAAATTGACAAAATTGTAGATCCGACCATAAAAAAAATCATTTTAAAGCGAGTAATAGAATTAGGAGGTTTTATAAAAGGGATTGTTCCTGAAAACACCTATTTTTCTGAAGATGATTTTGGTGTTAAACAACCAAAATTGTTCTTACCCAATAAAAAAGGCATTTCTATTCCTATTATGAAAGTTAGAATAAAGGAAAGTTTTAGAAGAGCAGAACAATTAAAAAAAGGGGTAAACCAATATGTAAATCCAAGAAATAACCATCACGCATTGGTATACCGAGATAAATTTGGTAGTCTAAAAGATGATGTTGTTTCCTTTTGGTCCGTTGTTGAAAGAAAACGGTGCTTTGAAAACGATATTAAATTGCCGGAAGACGGATTGGAAATAATATGTTCATTACAAATTAATAACACTTTTTTATTGGGATTAAAAGATGAAAATATAGATTGGGATAATTTAGATTATAAAATTATAACACAGCATTTGTATCGAGTTCAAAAAACTTCCAAAAAAGAAAATTCATTTGAGTTTATTTTTCGACACGCAAATGCTGCAACTTTAGATAATAAAGACCAAGAAATTTCAATACAAAGTTTTAAAAAATGGATTGATCTTAATCCAATAAAAGTTAGAGTTTCTGTTATTGGAAAAATTGAAAAATTCAATTTATAGTTATTTGAAATTAAGATTTTAGTTAAGTAGTAACGCTATTAGATTGTAGTTTGATTAAAGATTAGAAATAAAATTCTCCTTTTTTGAGTCATAGAACCTGAATTGGTAAAGAATAAAAAAACCCCTAACGTTTGTTAGGGGTTTTTTTGTAGCGAGAGAGAGATTTGAACTCTCGACCTCAGGGTTATGAAAATAATTAAATCTATTTAAGTGCTTTTAAATATAAGGGTTTTCGATGATTTTTAATCATTTTTTTTATTAATTCCTTACTCCATTTCCTTACTCCAGAAAT
>CALPLL020000014.1 GCA_943324395.2 Rhizobium sp. Q54 | reverse complement strand
TTGTAACTTTTTAAATTATTGATTTTCAAATTTTTTAATGGTTGCAATAAAGAACTAATTTTTATTCTTTAATTCTTAATTAATCAGATAAATTATTATCAAATCCCACTTTATTTGTATTAAAAAACGCTTCTATTTTTTTTAAAATTTATCCATTCAAATAGCTATAAATCAAATATTTATGTTGATAATTTCTATTTTATCTTTTAAATTAGTTAACTCAATTTAGTGTTTTACATATTGAAAATAATTATTATTTACATCTTAAAAAAATACCATAATTATCGAAAATTGATATTTTTTTTATAATAAAATAATTATACGTTTAATAATCAAATTCTTACGTTTAATAAATATTTAAATTTATAACAATTTTTTTTCATAAGTTTGTTAACATATTTTTATGAATTCGATAAAAATGAAAGATCTTTTGAGTGTCATAATTTTGATTGATTTATAAACTATTTCTAATTTATGAAATTTGCTCGCATAATAGGTTTAGTGGTATTCTTTTTTTCAAGTCTTTTAGTGCAAAGTCAATCTGCTTGTACAAATTCAGATTTTGAATTAGGTAATTTAAATGGTTGGAGTGCGCAAACAGGTACTTGCTGCCCAATTATTACCACGCCATCGGCTATTATTTCTGGTAGACACACAATTATGTCAGGAACAGGAACTGATCCAAACACTTGTAATAATGTTAGCGTTGTTGCTCCTGGGGGAACTTATTCGGCCAGATTAGGCAATTCAGGCGTTGGAAGACAAGCTGAAAAATTAATTTATACCATTCCGGTAGTTGATGCTTCAAATTCTTTATTTATATATAAATATGCCGTAGTTTTTCAAAATCCACTTGGGCATACTGCAGACGATCAACCTAGATTTGGTTTAAAAATACTCAATTCTAATGGACAAATAGTTAATCCCACTTGCGGACAATATGAAGTTGTTGCAAATGCCACTTTACCAGGTTTTCAGACTTGTACAATAACTACCAATGCCCCTGTGAGATATAAAAATTGGACAACAGTTGGAATTGATTTAACTCCTTTTGGTACAGGACCAATTTCTATAGAGTTTGCCACTGGTGATTGTGATTTAGGAGGCCATTATGGATACGCATACATTGATGCTTTTTGTACTTCTTTACGAATAAACACTAATTTTTGTGTTGGAACTACCGATGTAACACTTTCAGCTCCACTAGGTTTTACCTATTTATGGAGTACTGGATCAACCTCACAAAATATCTCCATAAGTAATCCTATTATTGGTCAAACTGTAACTTGTCAATTAACTTCAGTAACAGGATGTATTGTTCAATTAACAACAATATTACAACCAGCACCACCAATTCCGGATTTTAATTTGTCAATACAAAATAATTGTACTAGCGGGGCTAATTTTACAAATTTATCGACTACTTCTCCAGGAACTGATTTAACTTCTAATTCTTTTTTGTGGAATTTTGGAGATGGACAAACATCAACTTCAGTTTCACCAACACATGTTTATGCTAATCCAGGGCCATATAATGTTACGCTAACGGTAACAAATTCAATTGGTTGTGTTGATTCTATTACAAAACAAATAACTGTTGTCGATCCACCTACTGCTTCTATAAATTATCCAATAAGTTTGTTTTGTAATTCAAATAATAGTACACAGCAAGTTCAATTAAGTGGAACAGGGAGTTATTTAGGAGGCTCATTTTCATCAGTCCCGCCAGGACTTGTTTTAAATTCTAATAATGGCGAATTTTCACCCTATCAAGTTTCTTCAGGTACATTTAATATTAATTATCTAATTCCAGCTTTTGAAGGTTGTCCTGCTCGAAATGTTAGTTTTCCAATAACTATTTCAAGACAGCCGGTTGCAGGGATTGATAGTTCAATTACTATTTGTGATAACAATCCAGATGCAATTCAGTTAAATTCAATATTAATAAATGAAGAACCAGGAGGTAGTTGGACTCAATTAACAGGAACAGGAGGAATTTTTAATTCTATTGGAACTTACACTACTCAGAATGCTGCCTCAACAAGTACCTTTTTGTATACCGTTACTGGAGATTCTCCGTGTGTAAATGTAAATAATGTTGCAACAGTAATTGTAAATCCTCATGCCGATGCAGGTGTTGATGGAACTTCTACTATTTGTGATAGCAATACCATTCCAGTTAATTTAACAAGTATTATTACAAATCAACAGCCGTCAGGTTCCTGGTCAAGAATTTCAGGAATTGGAGGTAACTTTAACTCTAATACTGCAATTTATACCGCTGCTTTAGGTGCTACAAATAGTATTTTTAAATATACAATCACTGGAATGACTAGTTGTAATGATGATGAAAGTATTGCAACAATTAATATAAATCGTCAACCACAACTAGGATTAAACGGAGTATTGGACATTTGCGAGAATTTTGGAGCGGTTATCGATTTAAATACTGTTATTTCCAATCAAGAAAGTGGTGGGGTATGGAGTCAAACTTCAGGAAGTGGTGGGGTTTTCAATGCGATACCAGGATTATACACTTCAGATTTTGGTGCTAATTCGAGTATTTTTAATTATAGCGTGTCTGCTATTTCACCATGTGTAGGTATTTCAAACACGGCTACAATAAATATTACCCGTTTACCTGCTACACCTTCAGGGAATGCAGTTCAAGACTTTTGTTTTGTTGCTTTTTTATCAGATTTAAATGTTAACGGAGATGGTAACACAGTTCAGTGGTTTAGTCAACCTATAGGAGGAAATTCACTTTCAATAAGTACAGAATTACAAAATCAAACAACCTATTACGCAGAAGAAGTAGTTAATGGATGTTCAAGTTTAAATAGATTACCAGTATTAGTAAAAATTAATGAATGTGATGTTACTGTGTATAACTTTGTTTCAGTTAATAATGATCAAATAAATGAAATTTTTACTATTGATGGAATTACCTATTATCCAGATAATAATGTTCAAATTTTTAATAGATGGGGAATATTAGTCTATGAAATCAATGGATATAATAATGCAGATAAATCTTTTAATGGAAAATCAGAGGGAAGACTAACTTTTGATGTAAATTCAAATTTACCCGAAGGTACTTATTATTATGTTATAAAATATACTAAACCTAGAAGTGGTATTAGAATTGAAAAAACAGGATATTTGTATTTAACTTATTAAATATTATTAATATGAAATTAAAATTATTATTTATTACTTTTTTTATTTTTACTATTGGATTTAAAGCGAATGCTCAGTATGCCAAAAAGCATTATATAGCTCCAGCGCCTTGGTATTATTTTGATCAAGCAAACGAATTAATAGTTTCTACAGAAAATACAACTCCTATAAACGTTGAGGTTAAATCTAGCGATGGAGTGTTATTAACCACTTTAAGTGTAGTTCAAGGACTGCCAATTCGTTATCGGTTTACAAACCCACCTTGCGGCGCTGCATGTACACCTGCTCATCGTAGTAATACCTTATATAATGCAGAAGGATTAATAGTTTCAAGTACAGAAAAAATAGCAGTTAGTATTCGAAATGAAGAAAGCGATCAGATAAATGGGGGTAACGCCAATTTTATTAAAGGTAATTCCTCTTTATCTAGTTATGGAGATCAAGGGATAGGTGTTGAATTTAGATTAGGATACTACCGAAGTAATTATGCAGGCTTAAACGGAATTGGAAGTCTTGCAGCACCATTGTATAGTGTTATGGCAATTTCTAATGACACTCATGTAAATCTTAATGGAAATGCTTTAATTACTTTAAATGCAGGTCAATCCTATTGTTTTCAAACCAATATTGGTGCTCAGTTAACCTCAGACAAATCGGTGGTTGTAAATAGTGGAAATTGGGGTGATGCTCCAGGTGGATGTACGGATGGAGTTTTTACACAAGTTTTACCAACTAGAATTGCAGGTACTAATTATATTATCGTTAGAGGTAAAGGAACACCCGGAGCGAGTACAAACTTGCCAGAACAAAGTACAATTATAGCAACACAAAATAACACAACTGTAAATGTGGTGAATTATAATAATTTAGGAACTTCTATAGGAAGTAATACTTATACTCTTGTCAATGCAGGTGATTACACCTCTATTTTTCATGGTGACGGAAGTAATATTTATAGCTCTTCGAATGTAACTTCAAATAAGCCTGTTGTAATTTATCAAGGTGTTGCCGACAATTGTGAAAATGACATGTCAATGAGCCCACCTTTAGAGGCTTGTACAGGAAGTAATAGAATTGAAATTAGAAAATTTAGGAGTTATTTGAATACAGAATTACCCTATGTTGGAAATATACTTTTAAATGATCCGAGTGCAATTGTATATGTAAATGGAACTAATATTGAAACTTCATCTGGTAATCCAAGATTTCAAATAGGTACTACAGGTTATTATTTAATAAAATTCACTGATTCTGATGTAAGTAATCAAGAAGAAATTATTGTCAACTCAACTGCAAAAATGAGCGTTTCTATTGTTGAACAAGGTGGAGGATTTAGTATGGCAGGTTTCTATTCCTCTTTTGGAAATACTCCAGAACAACCCACTATTACAAGTACTTCAACATATTGTTCAGGAGTTACCTTAACTGCCGATGCAGGTTTTTTCCCTTACCAATGGTATTTTAATGATACAATTATTTCTGGGGCAACAAATCAAACTTATTTTCCTACAGCACCAGGGAATTACTCTGTTTCAGGTACTAGATCATGCGGAGTTTCAAGAACTTCACCAGCTGTATTAGTTGATTGTCTTCTAAGTGTGCCAATAGATGCTGTAAATGATATTAATAATCCACCAATTAACTCGCAAGTAGGGGCTTCAATTACGTTGTATACAAATGATACTTTGAACAATGCACCGCTAAATCCAAATGATGTTGCATTTACGATTGTAAATAATGGTGGAATTAATGGGGCTTCAATAAATAGTAATGGGATTTTAAATGTTCCAATAGGCACACCCATTGGCTCTTATACTTTGACCTATTCTATCTGTCAGGTTATTAATCCGAATAATTGTGATTCTGCAATTGTAACTATAGAGGTTAAAGATCCTTGTGATTTTGATGATGCTTCAGATTCATGTGATGTCAATGTGAGTAATTTTGTATCAGTAGACAATGACGGTGTTAACGAATTTTTATACATAGATGGCATATTAAAATATCCTTCTAATAATGTTCAAATTTTTAATAGATGGGGAGTATTAGTTTATGAAGCGAATAATTATAATAATTCCGACAGAACTTTTTCTGGTAAATCAGAAGGGAAATTAACCATTAACTCCAACGCTAATCTTCCAGAAGGCACTTATTTTTATATAATTAAATTTTACAAGCCAATAAGTGGCAATAGAATAGAAAAAACAGGATATTTATATTTAACCTATTAAATTAATTTAAATGAAAAGTAAACTAACTTTTTTGGTACTAATTATTTCAAATATTATTTACGCTCAACAGGATGCACAATATTCTCAATATATGTACAATACAATTTCTGTAAATCCAGCCTATGCGGGTTCTCGAGATGTATTGAGTATTTTGGCATTGCATCGATCTCAATGGGTTGGATTTGAGGGAGCTCCAACAACAAGTACATTTTCAATCAATACTCCAATACCAGAAACTAATATAGGGCTTGGTATTTCTGCAATATCGGATCGAATTGGTCCAACCGAACAAAGTACTTTCTCAGGTGATATTTCTTATACTGTTCGTTTAACGGAAAAGACTAATTTATCTTTTGGATTAAAAGGTAGTGCAAGTTTTTTTAGTTTTGATCAGTTTAAAGTTACCCCATTTCAAGCCAATGACCCTAAATGGAAAAGCGTAAGTTCTAAATTATCTCCTAATTTTGGTTTAGGTACCTATTTGCATTCAGATAAATATTATCTAGGAATATCAATTCCAAACATAATGGAATCCAATTTATACAATGACAATGAAATTTCTATCAAGTCTCAAAGGATGAATTATTATGTAATTGGAGGTTATGTTTTTGATTTGTCCAATTGGATTAAGTTTAAACCAGCAATTGTTTCTAAAATAGTTACAGGTGCTCCAGTTCAATTCGATCTCTCGGCAAATACTCTTTTTATGAATAAATTTGTTTTGGGCGCTGCTTATCGAATGGATTCTGCTTTAACTGGATTGGCAGGATTTCAGGTAAATGATGCGTTGTTTTTTGGTTATAGTTATGATTTTGATACTACAGCTTTAAATCGATACAATTCTGGATCACATGAAATTTTTATACGCTATGAATTTATTTATAAAAAAGATAAATTAGTTTCACCACGTTTTTTTTAATATATATAACATGAAAAATATAATTTACACATTAATATTTAGTTTTACAATTGGTGTTTTTGCTCAAAATAGTAAAATTAACATCGCAGATAAGCAAAGCCAAAAACTAGCTTATATAGATGCAATTAAAACCTATGAGAAAATTGTAAAGAAAGGGTATGTAAATACTGAAATTTGCGAAAAAATTGGTGATGCCTATTATTATAATGCCAATTATAAGATTGCGGCCGAATGGTATCAAAAATTATTTTCAATATCTAAAAAAGTGAATGCTGAATACTATTATCGATATGCACTTACATTGAAATCTTCAGGTCAAATCGAAGAATCTGAAAAGTACATGAATCAATATCTTCAATTAGCACCAAATCAACAACGATCTATTCTGCTTCAATCAGATAAAAATTATTTAGATTTAATTAAATTAAATTCGGATAGATATGATATTCAGGCATTGACCATAAATTCCCCAAATTCTGATTTTGGAGGGTCATTTTATAAAGACCAACTTGTTTTTTCTTCATCAAGAGAATCCAAACAAATATTTAAAAGAACCCATTCCTGGACAGGATTGCCTTTTACTTCTTTATATAGTGGAGTGATAAATTCAGACGGTTTAGTTTCTGATCCTAAGAAATTTGCAAAAAATATTGATTCAAAATACAATGAATCTACCCCTGCATTTACTAAAGATGGTAAAACAGTTTATTTTACTAGAAACAATTATTTAAAAGGAAAAAAAGGACAAAATGCAGAAGGAACTGTATTATTAAAAATTTATAGAGCACAAATAAATCAAAAGCAAGAATGGGATAATATCACAGAACTTTCTTTTAATTCAGATAATTTTCAAGATGCGCATCCTACACTAAGTCCAGACGAAAAAACACTTTATTTTGCGTCAGATCGTCCAGGTTCTTTGGGAAAATCTGATATTTATAAAGTTGAAATTAAACCAAATGGCACTTTTGGCAAGCCAGAAAACTTAGGTAAGGTAATTAATACTGAGGGTCGTGAAACATTTCCATTTATATCTGAATCTAATATTTTATATTTTGCTTCTGACGGAAGACCAGGATTAGGAGGTCTTGATATTTTTCAGGTAGATTTAAAGAATATTAATAAAAAGAATTCGGTATTAAATATAGGGTCTCCAATAAATAGCAAAATAGATGACTTTTCTTTTTGTATAAACGAAACTACAAAAAAAGGTTTTTTTACTTCCAATAGAGAAGGAGGTAGCGGAAATGACGATATTTATGGCTTTACTCAGAATAAACCAATTGTTTATCCTTGTGAACAAAAATTATCAGGTATTGTATTAGACAAAAATACTAATGAAATTCTTCCAGGTTCAGATGTTACTTTATTTTCAAAAGACCATCAGATAATTAGCACTCAAATTTCAAATCAAAATGGAGAATTTAATTTTGGAACAATCGACTGTAATAACGGCTTTTATGTAAGAGCTTCCAAAACAGATTACTCTACCGATGAAAAGGAAATTCAAATCCCTAATTATTCAGGAGAAACGAAAGCGACTTTAGCTATCGAAAAAACAATAATTCCTATAGGCCCAGGAACAGATTTGTCTAAAGTGTTTCATATTAAAGAGATTTATTTTGACTTAGATAAATACAATATCCGTAAAGATGCCGCTATTGAATTGGCTAAAATTTTAGAGGTATTATTGGAATATCCTACTATGAAAATTGCAATTAATTCACATACAGATAGTCGTCAAACGCAGACTTATAATGATAAATTATCTAACAACCGAGCTAAATCAACAAGAAAATGGTTAATTAAAAATGGTATTTCTGCTAATAGATTAACAGCTAGAGGTTATGGAGAAACTAAATTAGTAAATAATTGTTCTGATGGTGTAGATTGTTCCGAAGAACAACACCAAGCCAATAGAAGAAGTGAATTTATAGTAATTTCATTATAAAAAAAACGCCCTTATTAAAGGGCGTTTTTTATATCATTTATTTTTTTAATGGAATATTCTCTAATATTTCAAGTACAAATTTCCAAAATTTTTGAGAGGATTTAATACTCGCTCTTTCATCGGGTGAGTGAGCTCCATGGATTGTTGGTCCAAATGAAATCATATCCATTTCAGGATAATTAGTCCCTAAAATACCACATTCCAAACCTGCATGACAAGCTACCACTTTTGGTTTTTCGTTGTTTTGTTTTTCATAAACTGAAACCAAAACATCAAGAATTTCCGAATTTACATTTGGAGTCCATCCTGGGTAAGAACCTGCTAATGTAACTTCACATCCACACAATTCAAATACTGAACGTAAGGAATTTGCTAAATCAAACTTGGAAGTTTCTACAGAAGAACGGGTTAAACAACCAATTGTAATTTCTCCTTCTTTTATGATTATTCGAGCCACATTATTAGAAGTTTCTACTAAGTCCTTCATATCAGCACTCATTCTATAAACGCCGTTATGAGCTGCATAAATGGAACGTATTATACCTTCTTGAACTCCCAAATCCATTACTTTACTAGGTAATTCTGATTTTGTGATTTCAATAACTAAATTTGGTTCTGTAGTTTTATATTCATTTTTGATATCATTGATAATTTCTTGCATGTCAAAAACGTAGGCTTCATCGTACATTTTTGCTACAATAATTTTGGCAACACTTTCTCTTGGAATTGCATTTCGTAAACTACCGCCGTTTATTTCAGCAACTTGAAGTCCAAAATTCTCAAATCCATCAAATAATAATCGGTTCATGATTTTATTAGCATTTCCTAAACCTTTGTGAATATCCATTCCTGAGTGACCGCCATTTAAACCTTTTACAGTAATTGTATATCCAACAGATCCTTCAGGAATTTCCTCTTCATTGTATTTTCTAGTCGCAGTAACATCAATTCCACCAGCACACCCAATATCAATTTCATCATCTTCCTCAGTGTCCATATTCAATAGGATTTCACCATTTAATATGCCGCCCTTCAGGTTTAATGCTCCTGTCATTCCAGTTTCTTCATCTATTGTAAATAGAGCATCAATAGCTGGATGTTTGATGGTAGTGCTTTCTAAAATAGCCATAATCATTGCAACTCCTAATCCATTATCGGCTCCTAATGTTGTTCCTCTAGCTCGAACCCAGTCGCCATCAACGTACATGTCAATTCCTTGTGTGTCAAAATCAAAAACAGTGTCAGAATTTTTTTGGTGAACCATATCTAAATGTCCTTGAAGCACCAAAGCTTTTCTATTTTCCATTCCAGGAGTAGCTGGTTTTCTGATGATTACATTTCGAATTTCATCTTCAAAAGTTTCTAAACCTAAATTATTTCCAAAGTTCTTTATAAATTCAATTACGCGTTCTTCCTTTTTTGAAGGTCGAGGAACTGCATTTAAATCGGCAAATTTATTCCAAAGTGCTTTTGGTTCGAGGTTTCTAATTTCTTGGCTCATCGCTATATTTTTAATTTCTTAATTTTATTTTCCAAAGTTACAAAGACCCAAGATAGTTTTACAATAAAAAAGAATAATTTTAAAATAATAATTCATCAAAATTTGTTACTTTAACAATCTATTTTATTGTTATGCAGAAAAAATATTATCTTCCTTTAGCGTTGCTTATTCAAATAGTATTTGTTCAAGTAATTTCCTTTTTTCCTGAATTTATTGAAGATTTTTACAGTAACGGACTTTACAATTATATTTCAATTTTTTCAAGGGTAATTTTTGGGTTTATTCCTTTTTCTATTGGAGACTTCTGTTATTTATTAGCAATAGTATTTCTACTATTAGGTTACTTTAATAATCGCAAAATCATAAAATTACTCTGGAAAGATAGATTGCTTAAAATTCTGAGTTACATTTCTGTATTTTATTTCTGTTTTAACATACTTTGGGGTTTGAATTATTATCGGGTTCCATTATTTGATAAATTAAATTTAGAAAAAGAATATTCTAATGAAGATTTATTGAAATTCACAAAGTTATTAATTACAAAAACAAATTCTATTCACTCCCAGATCACTAAAAACGATGCATTAAAAGTTGTTTTTCCTTACTCTCAAGAACAAGTTTTTCAAATGAATTTAAAGGGTTACAATTCTCTTTCTAAACAAATGCCATCATTTACTTACAATTATCCAAGTATAAAAAAATCTCTTTTCAGTTGGCCTTTAAGTTATATGGGTTTTAGTGGCTATTTGAATCCTTTTACAAACGAAGCTCAGGTCAATGATAAAATTCCAATGTATAATTTTCCTACAACTGTAACACATGAAATGGCGCATCAATTAGGTTATGCTTCAGAGAGTGAAGCGAATTTCATTGGTTTTTTAGCCTCCATAAATAACGAAAATATTTATTTCCAATATTCGGGTTACATTCATGCATTACATTATTGTCTTAGTAACTGGAGATTTAGAGATGAAGAACAATTTAAAAAATTATTAAAAACGGTTCATCCAGGAATTATTAAAAATTATAAAGAGAGTGAAGATTTTTGGAATGAATACGAATCATTTGTTGAAACAGGATTTCATCTATTTTACGATCGGTTTCTTAAAATGAATCAACAAAAAGATGGAATTGAAGGTTATAGTAGATTCGTTGATTTATTGGTAAACTATTATAAAACCAATAATTTATAGGTTTCTATAAAAATTTAATTAACCACTTCTTCAGCTGGAACTACTTTTAAAAATGAAGAATGTTGTTCTATTGCAAATTCAACTTTTTCAACGATTTGTTCAATTGTATCATTATCATAATCAATCTCCAGCGGCTTTTTGATGACAAATGATTGCTGAATTCCTTTCTTTTTTAACCGTAATCCTTTTTTATCAAATGAACGTCTGAAACCATCAATTACTATTGGAACAACAATTGGGCGGTATTGTTTTATGATGTGAGCCGTGCCTTTTCTTACCGGTTTAAAGGATTTTGTAGTTCCTTGTGGAAAAGTAATTACCCAGCCGTCTTCTAAGGCAATTCTTATATTTTCAGTATCATTCGGATTCACTTCACGTTTTTCGGTTACATCTTTACCTTGGGAACGCCAAGTTCTTTCTACAGTTATTGCACCTCCATAAGCCAGAATTTTAGGTAATAATCCTGAATGCATCGTTTCTTTTGCTGCAACATAATATATATTTAACTTAGGATTCAATAAATAGGAAACGTTCTTTATTGAATTGTCACGACCTGATAAACTTGCGTTAAATACGTGAAACATTGCCACTACATCGGCAAAATAGGTTTGATGGTTGGATATAAACAGTACATTAGTTTCAGGTAAAGTTTTTATAATTTCAGAGCCTTCAATTTGCAAATGGTTGAATCCACGATACCTTTTATGGGTAATTCCACCGAAAATTCGAATTAACCATTTTTTTAGGAAAAGTAAATGTCCAAAAGGGTTTCGTTTAAATAAAACCATATTTTAGTATCTGTTAGGGAGGCTAATTTACAAATTAATTTTTAAATGAATTTTTTAGCACTTCTTTCAATTCACTCATCATCATCGCTGTAGCACCCCAAACATAATGTTCGTTTATTTTAAATGTTGGAACCTCTATATTATTACCATAAGATGTGTCCATAATTTTATTTACAATTGTTTTCTCATTCAAAAAATCAAGTAAGGGAAATTCAATTATTCCAGCAACTTCTTCTTCCTGCTCAATAAACACCAATTCAGAATAACTAATTCCTAAAAAGGGTGCCACAATAAAATTACTTGGTGGTATGAAAACCTCTGTAAATGTCTTAATTACTTCAATTTTTTCGGGATGAATTCCAATTTCTTCGTGTGTTTCTCTTAAAGCAGTATGGGTTAAAGATTCATCTTCTAATTCAACTTTTCCACCTGGAAAACCTATTTGAGCTGAATGAACTCCTGGATAGGTATTTCTTACAATTAAAGCAAGATGCGAATTGTTGTTTTTAGGATAAATCAACATCATTACGGCTGCTTTTCTAGGATTATTGGAACTGGTATTGAATTTTTCTACTTCCAAAATACGTTCAACAGGCACCATTTTTAAGTGCGCCTCCTCAGCAAGAAGCTTTTCTTGTTTTATTTTTGGAACATATTTTAAAAAATCTGAAAAATCCATAATGATGTTCTATTTTTGCAGCTAATTAGTTATAAATGTAGATTATTAAATTGAATTTCACAACTATTTGAAAATCAACACACAAATAAATCAATAGTAGTAAATGTATAGTAAAGAAGAAAATCAAAAGCTAAAAAGAGAATTTTGGGTTTCATTTGCAAATAAATATCCTCGGAAATGGGTTTTGTACAATACTAAAATTAAAGATTTTTCTTTTAAATTTTATGTTGAAAATACTAAAGCACAAGTACAAATAGATATTGAAAGCCGGAATGATATCAAAAGAATTCAATATTTTGAGAAATTAGAATCGCTAAAAAATATTCTTGAGGAAGAGTTTATTTCCGATTTAGTTTTCGAGAAAAATTTCAGTCTAGAAAACGGTAAAGTAATCAGCAGAATTTGGGTCGAAAAGTTGAATGTTAGCGTAAGCAATCCAAAATATTGGGATGAAATATTTGATTTCTTTTTCGAAAAAATGAATGCTTTGGAACTATTTTACCTCGAATACGATGAACATATAAAAGACATAGAATAAAAAAAAGCCCCAGATTTGGGGCTTTTTTTATTTACTTAAATACATTTTTCGTCTGGAATACAATTCGTAGAATTGATCGTCCTTCAAATCATCTATAAATAATATGCTTTCTCCTGTAGATTTCATTTCTGGTCCAAGCGCTTTATTTACACCATGGAATTTACTAAATGAGAATACAGGTTGTTTAATTGCATAACCTTTTAATTGCGGATTGAATTTAAAATCGGTTACCTTATTATGACCCAACATTACTTTTGTTGCATAATTTACATAAGGCTCGCCATAAGCTTTTGCAATAAATGGAACCGTTCTTGAAGCTCTAGGGTTGGCCTCAATTATATAAACAATATCGTCTTTTATTGCAAATTGGATGTTGATTAAACCAACCGTTCTCAGCGCCAACGCAATTTTTTTAGTATGGTCTTTAATTTGTTGCATTACAAATTCACCAAGATTAAATGGAGGTAATGTTGCATTACTATCTCCAGAATGCACTCCGCAAGGCTCTATGTGTTCCATTATTCCTATAATATATACATTTTCACCATCGCAAATTGCATCTGCTTCAGCTTCAATTGCTCCATCTAAATAGTGGTCTAAAAGCAATTTATTTCCAGGAATAGATTTCAATAAATCGATTACATGTTCTTCAAGTTCTTGCTTATTGATTACAATTTTCATCCCTTGACCACCCAATACATAGGAAGGTCTAACCAAAAGCGGGAAGTCTAAAACATCAGCCAATTGCGATGCTTCGTCTGCTGTTTCTGCAATTCCAAATTGTGGAAAAGGAATTTGTAAATCGGTTAAAAGTTCAGAAAATCGACCTCTATCTTCAGCTAAATCTAAAGCGTCAAAACTTGTTCCTATGATTTTTATTCCGTGCTTAGATAATTTTTCTGCTAATTTTAATGCTGTTTGACCTCCTAATTGCACAATTACACCTTCTGGTTTTTCGTGTCTAATGATGTCATAAATATGTTCCCAAAATACGGGTTCAAAATACAGTTTATCGGCAGTATCAAAATCGGTTGAAACAGTTTCTGGATTACAATTGATCATTATCGTCTCATAGCCACATTCTGCTGCAGCTAAAACTCCGTGAACGCAAGAGTAATCAAATTCAATTCCTTGTCCAATTCTATTTGGCCCTGAGCCTAATACAACTATTTTTTTCTTATCTGTCACAAAACTTTCGTTGTCAACGTATTTTGTTCCGTTGGCAGTTTCAATTTCTGCTTCAAAAGTAGAGTAGTAGTAAGGTGTTTTTGCTTTAAATTCAGCAGCACAAGTATCAACCAATTTGTAAACTCGTTTTACATTTTTTTCTTCACGTAACTTGTAAACTTGACTTTCTAAACAGCCCATCATGTGAGCAATTTGTCGGTCTGCGAAACCTTTTTGTTTAGCTTCTAATAACAATTCTTTTGGTAAAGTATCTACTTTAAAATTGGAAATTTCTTTTTGTAAAATAAATAGTTCTTCATATTGTTTCAAAAACCACATGTCTATTTTTGTAATTTCATAAATTCTACTTAATGGTATTCCCATCGCAATTGCATCATAAATTACAAATACTCGATCCCAACTTGCATAAGTTAGTTTCTCTATAATTTGCTCGTAGTTTTTATGTCCTTTTCCATCGGCGCCAAGCCCATTTCTTTTAATTTCCAATGATTGTGTGGCTTTATGTAATGCTTCTTGGAAGGAACGGCCAATTCCCATTACTTCTCCCACTGATTTCATTTGCAAGCCTAAAGTTCGATCCGCACCTTCAAATTTGTCAAAATTCCAACGTGGTATTTTTACAATTACATAATCTAGTGTTGGTTCGAATAATGCAGAAGTAGATTTTGTAATTTGATTTTGTAATTCATCTAAGTGGTACCCTAAAGCCAATTTAGAGGCGATTTTTGCAATTGGATAACCTGTAGCTTTTGATGCTAATGCTGATGATCTTGATACACGAGGGTTGATTTCGATGGCAACTATATCTTCTTTTTCGTCAGGGGAAACTGCAAATTGTACGTTACAACCTCCAGCAAAATTTCCGATACTTCGCATCATCAAAATCGCCATATCACGCATTTTTTGGAAGGTGGTATCAGACAAAGTCATCGCAGGTGCAACCGTAATACTATCTCCAGTATGAATTCCCATTGGATCCATATTTTCGATGGAACAAATAATTACTACATTATCATTTTTATCTCGTAAAAGTTCTAATTCGTATTCTTTCCATCCAATTAATGCCTTGTCAATTAAGACTTCATGAATTGGAGAAGCTTCTAATCCTCTGGTCAATAATTCGTCAAATTCTTCTTTATGGTGAACAAATGCTGCACCTGTTCCACCCAAGGTAAATGACGGTCTAATTACTAATGGAAAGCCAAATTCTTGAGCAATTTCTTTTCCTTTTAAGAAGGAAGTTGCCGTTTTTGCAGGAGCTGTAGGTACTCCTATTTTAGCTAATAGTTGTTTAAATTGTTCACGATCTTCAGTAATGTTGATTGCATTAATATCAACACCTATTAATCGTACACCAAAATCTTCCCAAATTCCTTTTTCATCTGCTTCCAAGCATAAATTCAAAGCTGTTTGTCCACCCATTGTTGGTAAAACAGCGTCAATTTGAGGATGCTCTTTTAGAATTTCAATAATCGATTTTGTAGTTAATGGTTTTAAATAAATATGATCCGCCATTGAAGGGTCGGTCATAATAGTTGCTGGATTTGAATTGATCAAAATCACTTCTATTCCTTCCTCACGAATGGAACGAGCAGATTGTGACCCTGCATAATCAAATTCGCAGGCTTGCCCAATAACAATAGGTCCTGAGCCTATTATTAAAATCGATTTTATTGAATTGTCTTTTGGCATGTGTAGGTTGGTGTTGTGTAGTTAGTTTTATTTTTTAGCCTAAATTTATTTTTATTAGTTTAAAGATATAAAAAAAGGCGATACTAATAACAGTAACGCCTTTATGTATGTTTAAATAAACATTATTTTTTGTGTCTTGGTTCAGATGAAACAGTCAACTTATGTCTTCCTTTAGCTC
>CALPLL020000013.1 GCA_943324395.2 Rhizobium sp. Q54 | reverse complement strand
TACCTATTTATACCCAAAGTTTATTGCGAACCAATGTAAAGGCTTTTGCAAAATATGTAAAAGATTTTATAGTTTTTAAAGGTTTCGACAGGGTAATATTAATGGGAAATTCATTGGGCGGCCACATCGCTTTGTATCATGCAAAAATGTATCCAGAAAAGATGCTAGGACTTGTAATTACTGGCAGTTCAGGTCTTTATGAAAATGCTATGGGAGATAGTTACCCAAGACGTGGTGATTATGATTACATTCAAAAGAAAGCAGAGGCCGTGTTTTACGATCCTAAAATTGCTACTAAAGAAATGGTTGACGAAGTTTTTAGAATGGCTAATGACAGAATTAAATTGATAAAAACGCTAACTATTGCAAAAAGCGCAATTAGACATAATATGGCTAAAGATTTGCCTAAAATGCACGTTCCAACCTGCATTATTTGGGGTAAAAATGACAATGTAACTCCGCCTGAAGTAGCATTAGAATTTAACAAGTTATTACCTAACTCAACATTATATTGGATTGACAAATGTGGTCATGCTGCAATGATGGAGCGACCAGATGAATTTAACGCAATTATGCTTGAATGGTTAAAAAAGGTTAATTTATAAAATAATTTTCGCAAATTATTTCTAAAATTGTTTGGTGTTTTTTTTGCCTACCTTTGCCAAAAATCAAAATTGATTATGAAAATTAATACCGCCGAATTTATTATTAGCAATTCAGAAGTAGATAAATGTCCCAAAGACTTTTTACCAGAATATGCCTTTATTGGTCGGTCAAATGTTGGAAAATCTTCGTTGATAAACATGATTACTAATCATAAAAATTTAGCAAAAACATCAGGAAGACCAGGAAAAACGCAATTAATTAATCACTTTTTAATTAATAATAATTGGTTTTTGGTTGATTTACCAGGGTACGGTTATGCTAAGGTTTCTAAAAAAACCAAATCGATATTCCAACAATTTATCACTGATTATTTTGAAACACGCGAACAATTAGTTTGTGCTTTTGTTTTAATAGATATTCGTCATGAGGCTCAAAATATTGATATCGAATTTATGTCATATATGGGAGAAAGTGAAATTCCTTTTTGTATCATTTTCACAAAAGCCGATAAAATCAGTAAGGTGAAAATAAATTCTCACATTGCTGCCTACAAAAAGCAAATGTTTGCCAACAATTGGGCCGAAATGCCCCATCATTTTGTAACCTCAGCAACTGAAATGACCGGTAAAATGGAGTTATTGACTTACATTGACGAAGTAAATCAGGAAGTTTTTAAAAATAATAGTCAGTTTTAGAAACTATATTATTTTAATAATTCCAATTTCTCAGCAAAATAATCGCAAAAATCTTTCATGGTTTCCGACATTTTTTCATCGCCTGTTGCACGCTTATAAGTATCGGACATGGCAACTAAAGTTTGATGAAAAAAGAGTTTCATTTCATCAACTGGCATGTCTTTTGTCCATAAATCGATGCGTAAAGATTCTTTGGTTTTGCTATCCCAAATAGCCAACATAATTGCTTTCGCTTCTTCAGAATTCACACCGCCGTCTTGAGCAGACCAGCTTAATTTTTCGGGTACTTTATTTTCGTCTAAATCAATGAAAAAATTAATTTCAGAGGTTGAATTTGCCATTATTTTTTAGGTTTGTATTTTGATTTTTGAAATATTTCTATGGGATCCATTTGCAATAATTGTTGCAAATTTAGATCATTATTATTCATGTAAGAACGAACAATTTGCCATCCAATCCAAGTCCCTACTCTTCCTGGTGATTCGTTATCAATTTCGAGATAAAACTTTGAAAAAGGTGCCGTATTTATAAAACGACTTGCTAATTTTAAATCGGTGCTATAAAGTAATTGTTCTTGAATAAAATAACGCCACATGTAACTCTCGTTTTCTTGACACCAGGAGATTTGTTTTGGAGTATATCCAATTTTTTCTGCATCGGAAGTTCCAGGTAATAATAAGTCTTTTAAATAGAGTTGTTTTCCTGCATATATCATTTGCGAAAGCAAATTTCTATTGTTTTCAAAGGGTATTTTTCTAAGTGAAAAACTCGAAACAATGTCGGGCATAATTTGATTTTGCTCAAAATTTTGTTTCAAATATTCTGGAAATTCATAAAATTTATGATTTTTGCCTAAATACAAATCAAGCGATATCAACACTAAACTATCAGCGTAAATGGCTTTATTTTGATAATCCATTTCTGAAATTAAGGTAATTACTTTTGGAGTTTTGGTTTCCGGAAAATAGAATTTTATGTGTTGGAAAAGTGACTCTAAATCCGAATTTACTTTTTCAAAATTGGAGTATTTTTTTTGTACTTCTGAATACAATTCTCTGTTAAGTGGATTTTTTATTTTGTTTACCCAAACAGAGTCTGGAGTTTGGGCAGGAAAAAAATAGGGGTATTTTTGTTTTACATTTTGAAGATTTTCCACAGGAGATTCGTAGAAAATTTTATCAAATCGTTCTACGTTTATTGTAACCGGAATTTCCTCGACTTCTTTTTCGATTTTATTTTTTTTATCACAGGAGGATAAAACCACCAATAAGGAAAATAGTGACAACCAATTTTTCATAGTATTTATTTTTTAGCCCTGAGTGCAGTGGAAATCCTTTTTTTTGAGGTACGAAAAAAAAAGATTGCAACGGAAAGCAGGAAATAGCTCCAAATAATTATTATTTTTGCAAATATACATTGCAGTACTATAAACTATAACAAAAAATGTCTAAAAAAAGTACAATTCAAGTTGAAAAAGTGAACCAGCATATTGTGAACTGGCTAAAAGAGTATGCAATTACATCAAAAACCAATGGATTTGTGGTTGGTATTTCAGGCGGAGTAGATTCAGCGGTAACTTCTACATTATGTGCTCAAACTGGATTGCCAACTTTGTGTGTTGAAATGCCGATTCATCAAAATGAAAACCACGTAAATAGAGGAAAAGAGCATATAGAACAGCTTAAAAATAGGTTTTCAAATGTTCAAAGTGTGCTTACCAATTTGACATCGGTTTTTGACAATTTTATAGAATTTGTTCCAACTGGGGAAGATGAAAATAAAAAACACCTTGCTTTGGCAAATACTAGAGCGAGATTGCGAATGACTACTTTGTATTATCATGCGGGAATTAATGGTTTTTTAGTGGCTGGAACGGGAAATAAAGTAGAAGATTTTGGAGTTGGTTTTTATACAAAATATGGTGATGGCGGAGTTGATTTAAGTCCGATTGCTGATTTAATGAAATCGGATGTTTATGCTTTGGGAACCTATTTACAAATTCCAAATTCAATATTGATCGCGCAACCTTCGGATGGGCTTTTTGGCGATGCAAGATCAGATGAAGAGCAACTTGGCGCCAGTTACGATGAACTAGAATGGGCAATGATTGAAGACAAAAATGGCAAAACCGTTTCTGATTTTTCAGGCAGAGAACGAGAAGCTTTTTCAATTTATAAAAGATTAAACACGGTAAATCAACACAAAATGAATCCGATTCCGGTGTGTTTGATTCCAAAAGAATACAAATAGATTACTTTAGCGGGATGATTAAATGGCTGAATAATTTATTGGGAGTAGAAAAAACATCAGACAAATTGGATGATATGAATAAATTTTTAATAGTTGGACTTGGAAATATTGGTGCTGAATATGTCAATACCCGCCACAATATAGGTTTTAAAGTCCTAGATTTTATTGCAAATAAGGAAGGTGCTAGTTTTGATAATTTAAAATTAGGCGCTGTAGCTGAATTTAAAATCAAGGGAAAAACTTTTATATTGCTAAAGCCAAACACCTACATGAATTTGAGTGGCAAGGCGGTGCAATATTGGATGGACAAAGAGAAAATTTCGTTGGACAGCGTTTTAATTATAACAGACGATTTGAATTTGCCTTTTGGCACAATTAGAATACGATCCAAGGGAAGTGATGGCGGGCATAATGGGTTGAAAAACACCACCCAAGTTTTAAATACACAAGAATATGCCCGCTTTAGATTTGGGATTAGCGATGCCTTTAAGAAAGGAAAACAAGTGGATTATGTGTTAGGAAATTGGGATGAGGATGAAAAAATAAAGCTTCCAGAGCGACTAGAAATGGCGTCTGAAATCATAAAATCTTTTGGATTAGCGGGTTTGGAAATCACAATGACTTCCTTTAACGGAAAGTAATATTAATTGTATAGAATTTGTAAACTTCTATTAATTTTGTTAAATTTTGTGGTTTTTATATAAAAACGTTACCTTTACAAAAATTTATTAATGCTAAAAAATTACTTTTATATTGCTTTAACAGTACTTTTATTTAATTCTTTTGGTGCAAAAGCCCAGGATAATAGAGTACAAGCTAGAAATCAAGAAACTTCAATTGAGGGCTTGAGTTTCTATCCAAACCCTGTGAGCAATGGTAAGATTTACATTACTTCAAAATTATCTTTAGACAAAGAAATCACAATATTTGATGTTTTAGGGAAAAAAGTACTTCAAACAATTTTAAACTCAAGAGAGTTGAATATCTCTGCACTATCTCCAGGTGTATATATTATAAATATTAAAGAAGCAGAAGCTACTGCAACTAGAAAACTAATAGTTAAATAGTTACCTCTTTTAATTTTTATTAATTTAATGTAATATTTACATACGATCTGATATTATGTTCATTTTACTTCTTATATTTGTATTACATTTAAAAACTAAAATAAAAATTATGAAAAAAATTTACTTATTTACTTCAATGTTGTTTCTTTTAATTGGATTCACATCGAATGCTCAAGTCGTAATCAGCCAAGTATATGGCGGAGGTGGTAACGCAGGAGCAACTTATACGCACGATTTTATTGAATTGTTCAATAGAGGAACTACTCCACAAAATTTAACGGGGTGGTCTGTACAATATACGTCAGCAACTGGTACTGCCTGGACTTCAAAAACAGATCTTCCAAATGTTACACTTCAACCTGGTCAGTACTATTTGATACTAGAAGCTACGAATGCAGCTGTTGGTATTGCTTTACCAACCCCAGATTTAAATGGGATAAGCTCTGCGAGTACTCCTGTTTCAGGAATTGCCATAAGTGGAACTACTGGAAAAGTAGTTTTAGCTAGTTCAACTACTTTTGTTACTGGCGCAAATCCAGTTGATTCACAAGTAGTTGATAAAGTAGGTTTTGGTACTACTCCAAATGGCTTTGAAGGAACTGGACCAACAGGCGCTTTAATTTCTGCAACAACTTCAGCACAAAGATTGAATAATGGTTGTACTGATGCAAACAACAATCCAACTGATTTTATTGTTTCCGCTCCAAATCCTAGAAATACCTCTACGGCTATATCAATTTGCTCAACAGCTCCTTCTATTTCTATTATTTCTCCTTCAAATGCAACTATATACAATCCATTAACAACAAGTGTAACAGTTAACCTTTCAGTTTCTAACTTTACTGTTGCCAACGGAACAGGAACTGGTCATATTCACTACACCGTGGATGGTGGAACTCCTGTAATGAAATACGACACAACTCCAATTGTACTAAATGGATTAGCTGTTGGAAGTCATACTGTTGTTGTAGCTTTAGTAGATAATAATCATGCTGCTTTATCACCTGCTGTAAGTGCAACAACTCAATTCACAATCGCTGCAGCCCCAAGTATTGCTAATATTGGCGCACTAAGAGCTGGTACATTAAACGGATATTATACTTTAGCTGGAACCGCTGTAGTTTCTCACGTTAGAACTCCAGCAGGAACAGTTGCAATTTCTACTACTAGAAATCAAAAATTTATTCAGGATGCTACTGGTGGTATATTAATAGATGACAGTGCAGGAAAAATCACAACTACATTTGTTGTTGGAGATAGCATGAATAATATTTTAGGTCAGTTAGTTGATTACAATGGTGTTTTAGAATTTGTTCCTTTACAAAACCAAACTGTTGTTTCATCAGGAAACACCTTAACTCCTCAAAATATTACCATTGCAGCATTAAATGCAAATGTAAATACATATGAAAGTACATTGGTTAGCTTTAACAATATTACTATAACAGGGGTTTCTACTGTAACTGCTGGTGTTACAACTGTGACACCATTAACCGCAGGGCAAATATTTGCAACTGCTACTAATTACAATGTAAGCGATGGAACAACTAACGGTATTTTAAGAACTGGATTTGCTGAAGCAAACTACATAGGAGCAACAATCCCAACTGGAGCATTTAATATAACTGCTTTAGGATACGATAACGTTTCATCAGCTACTCCACCAGTTTTAACTCCACAATTTATTCCAAGAAATGCTGCAGATTTTTCTGTTACACTTCAAACACAAAATAACGAAATCGCTGGATTAAAAGTGTATCCAAATCCAGTTTCAAATGGAGTTTTACATGTTGAATCTAATTTAAATACAGAAAGAATTATCTCGTTATACGATGTATTAGGAAAAGAAGTAATTAAAACAACTACTTCAAATACTACGATTAATATCGCTAATTTGAATAGTGGAATCTATTTTGTAAAAATTACTGAAGGTGGAAAAACAGCAACTAAAAAACTAGTTGTAAAATAATTTCTATTTAATATTAAATAAAAAACCTGTTCAATTGAACAGGTTTTTTTATGTCTTAAATTTTATTTCTAATTACTATATCTAGACATTACTCTTCCTAATTTCTTAGAAAAAGAATTGATAAGCTTAGAATAATCCATTGCCAATGACATCGTATCTGAATTATCTAAAGTTGGATCAGGCAAAATTGAACCTTTTAATTCTTCAATGATTTTGTCAACTAAGTACCACCTCATCGTTAAAATAGTCTCTGAAACGTATTGACTAATGGTTTCATTTTTTTGTTTAACAAATATATTTTGACCACCCCAATCATGCAGAGCTGATTTTTCATCTTCCATTAAAATATCTGTTACCTCTTGAGCAAATTCTTGAGGAAGTTGCATTAAATAATACTCAATATTGAAAGCTTCATTCTGATTGAAATAATTAACTAGATTATTATAAATGTCTTTAAAAAGCGGATTTGCCAATTCAACCTCATCTTCCTGCAAACTCAAATAAACTCTTTGGTAAACAAAATATTCTTTTTTCTCAATTGTGTTTTCAACCTCGCCGTTGGCATTTGTTTTTAACAAAACATCTTCAAATTCTTCTTTTATATTTCCATAAAGAAGTAATATCTTAATAATTGTTCTTTCTAATTGATATAAAACATCAACCTTTTCAACTCGATTTAAAGATTCACTCTTAATTACTTCAAATGATTTTTGGTCTTGTTTTATTTTTTTACCAATATCAGAAATGTCTTTTTTAACCAATTGTGCCAAAGTGCTCAACAAAACTTGCTCCGAAATATCCATAATTCTGGAACATTCCTGTATGTAAATTTCACGTTGAATTCGGTCTGGAATCTTAGAAATACTTGCTACAATATCTCGAATTAATTCTGCTTTTTTGATAGGATCATTCTTGGCGTCTTTCATTAATAAAGAGGCTTTGAACTGAATGAAATCTTTAGCGTTTTCTTCTAAGTAAACTACTAAATCTTCATAAGGTGTTTTCTTTGCAAAACTATCTGGATCTTCGCCATCAGGGAATTCGCAAACTCGAACGTTCATTCCTTCTTCCAAAATTAAATCTATTCCTCGAATGGAAGCGCGTAAACCTGCTGCATCACCATCAAAAAGTACCGTTACATTCTTGGTTAATCTATTTATTAATCGGATTTGATCTGGAGTTAAAGCCGTTCCTGAAGAAGAAACTACATTTTCAATTCCCGATTGATTGAATTGAATCACATCGGTATAACCCTCAACCAAAAAGCAATTGTTTTGTTTTGCAATAGCTTGTTTGGCTTGAAAAATTCCGTAAAGTACTTTGCTTTTATGATAAATATCACTTTCGGGTGAATTTAAATATTTTGCCGCTTTTTTATCATTGGTCAATATTCTTCCGCCAAATCCCAAAACCCTTCCCGACATACTTTGAATAGGGAACATAACACGTCCTTTGAATCGATCAAAAGGTCGGTCATCTCTAGGAATTGTTAACCCTGTACTTTCTAAATACTCTAATTTGTATCCTTTTCCAAGAGCTTCTTTTGTAAAAGCATCCCAAGTTTCAGGCGAATAACCAAGTGCAAATTTCTTTATGGTCTCATTGGTAAATCCTCTTTCTTTAAAATAGGTGTAACCAATAGCTTTTCCTTCTTCGGTATTTAAAAGGACATCTTGAAAATAATTTTTAGCAAATTCTGAAACCAAATACATGCTTTCGCGAACATCGGTATTGGCTTTTTCCTCATCGGTTTGAACTGTTTCTTCAATTTCGATATTGTACTTTTTGGCTAAATACCTAATGGCTTCTGGATAAGTAAAATGCTCATGTTCCATTAAAAACGCAACAGAATTTCCTCCTTTTCCAGAACTAAAATCTTTCCATATTTGTTTTACAGGCGATACCATAAACGATGGAGAACGCTCGTCTGAAAAGGGACTTAAGCCTTTGAAGTTACTTCCGGCGCGTTTTAATTGTACAAAATCACCAATAACCTCCTCAACACGAGCAGTTTCGAAAACGGTATCTATGGTTGCTTTTGAAATCAATTTTAATTTAGGGTCAAAGGTTAAGGGTCAAAGTTACCAAATTTTTTGAGTTATCAAGTATTACTTTTTTCTTTCAATTACATAATTTACCATCATGACCAAAGAATCTTTATAAACTGATTGTGGATAATTTTCAATTAATTGGAGTGCTTCTTGTTGGAATTGTACCATTTTATGCTCCGCATAAGCAAGACCGTTATTGTTTTTCACAAATGCAATAACTTCTTTAACCCGTTTTTTATCTTTATTATGATTCTTAATAGAGTTGATCAACCAACTTTTCTCTTTTGAAGTGCAATTATTCAAGACATGAATTAAAGGCAAAGTCATTTTTTGTTCTTTAATATCAATACCTGTTGGTTTTCCAATTGCCTCCTCTGAATAATCAAATAAATCGTCTTTTATTTGAAAGGCCATTCCGATGAGTTCACCAAATTTTCTCATATTTTCAACTTGAATTTCATCATCTATTACAGATTTTGCTCCAAGCGCACAACAAGCGGCTATTAATGTAGCTGTTTTCTTTTGAATAATTTCGTAATAAATAGCTTCGGTGATATCTAGTTTTCGAGCTTTTTCTATTTGAAGTAATTCCCCTTCGCTCATTTCCCGAACGGCAACTGATATGATTTTCAACAAATCAAAATCGCCATTATCTATGGAAAGTAACAAGCCTTTTGACAATAAATAATCACCTACTAATACCGCAATTTTATTTTTCCAAAGGGCATTAATTGAGAAAAATCCGCGTCTTCGATTACTATCGTCAACCACATCATCATGAACTAAAGTTGCAGTGTGAATTAATTCAATAACAGAAGCGCCTCTATAGGTTCTTTCATTTACAATACCATTTGAAAGCATTTTTGCAGTTAGAAAAACAAACATTGGACGCATTTGCTTTCCTTTCCTATTTACAATATAATAGGTGATCCGATTGAGTATAGCAACTTTAGAAACCATCGCTTCTCGAAATTTTAATTCGAAAAGATCCATTTCTAAAAGTATCGGAGATTTTATATCGGCAATTACATTCATAGTTTTCCAAAGATACTATTTTGAAACTGGAATGAAAAAATTTTTTATTACAACTAAACTTTTTATATTTGCTAAAGTCTTACCAATATAATAACAAAAAATACTAAATATGAAAACAAATTCAATTTTAAAAATAGCTGTTTTATTTGCAGTTATTTTATTTGCAAGTTGTACCAAAGACAACAATGATAATGTAGGTGTATTTACTGCAGCTGACATTCAAACTAGTGCTAAATTAGATCAAGCAACCAATGATATATCTGATATTATTGATGATGTATATTACATTGAAAATCCAACTGGAAAAACTGTTGCACCAATAGAAACTTATTCTTTGCCTCAATGTGCAGTAATATCACCTAGAACTTTTAATTCAACCTCTTGGACCAGAACAATTAATTTTGGAACTGCAGGTTGCGCGATGCCAAACGGTGCTATACTTAGAGGAGTTATCACAATGACTGGAAGTTTACCTTACACTTCTACTGGCTATGTGATTACCTATTCTTTTGATAATTTTCGCTATAATGACTTTTTAGTTCAAGGAAATAGAACCATTACAAGATCATTAGGAACTTCTACTTATCAAGCAAATATTCATCCTATTTGGGTAATGGACATGAACATGACTTTTACTAATGCAAATGGTGTTTACACAAGAGTAGGATCAAGAACTAGAGAATGTGTTGAAGGATATACAACTGTAGTTTGGACTGACAATGTTTATGTAATAACAGGAGCTTGGACAACAACTTTCCCTAATGGGTATACTCACACAAACACCATTTCTAGTACCGCTCCAATCAGAGTGCGATTAAATTGTGATTACAGAGTGGTTTCTGGAGTAGTTAATATCACTAGACCAAACCATACTGCAGTTTTAGATTACGGTGCTGGTACTTGTGATAATGTTGCTACCCTTTCTATTGATGGGGGAACACCAATTGCATTTACATTCTAACAATTAGAATTAATTTATAAAAAAAACGTTCAGAAATTCTGAACGTTTTTTTTATACTTCTTTATTTGCTAATTGCCCGCACGCGGCATCAATATCTTTTCCTCTACTTCGTCTTACTTTTGCAACTATATCAACTGCAGCAAGAGCTTTAATATAAGAATTAATAGATTCATCCGAGGCTTGTTGGAATTCCCCGTCATCAATTGGATTGTATTCTATTAAATTGACTTTGCAAGGAACATATTTACAGAATTTCACTAAGGCATCAACCGATTCTTTATTGTCGTTAATTCCTTTCCAAACAACATATTCGTAAGTTATTTTACTTCTTGTTTTTGAATACCAATATTCCAATGATTCACGCAAATCTGCTAAAGGAAAATTGGCAGAAAACGGCATTATTCGAGAACGAATTTCATCAATTGCAGAATGTAACGAAACTGCTAATTTAAATTTAACTTCGTCGTCAGCTAGCTTTTTTATCATTTTGGGAACACCTGAAGTAGAAACCGTAATTCTCTTTGGAGACATTCCCAAACCTTCGTTTGAAGTGATCATGGAAATTGCTTTCAAAACATTGTTATAGTTCATGAGAGGTTCTCCCATTCCCATAAAAACAATATTCGAAAGCGGATGATTATAATACAAACGGCTTTCTTTATCAATAGCGATTACTTGATCATAAATTTCTCCAGGTTCCAAATTTCGCATTCTTTTTAGTCTCGCTGTGGCGCAAAAGTTACAATCTAAACTACACCCTACTTGACTAGAAACGCAAGCTGTGGTTCTAGTATCTGTAGGAATCAACACACTTTCTACAACCAATCCGTCATGAAGTCGAACCGCATTTTTAACCGTTCCGTCAGAACTGCGTTGCATAGTATCCACCTTAATGTGGTTGATTACAAAGTTGTCTTCTAGCATCAATCGAGTTTCTTTTGAAACATTAGTCATGTCATCAAAACTATGCGCGCCTTTGCTCCACAACCATTCATAAACTTGATTTCCACGGAAGGCTTTGTCTTGATTGGCAATAAAAAAATCACGCAATTGCTCTTTTGATAATGCTCTTATGTCTTTTTTCTCGATTTGCATGGTGCAAATTTAGTTTAATTTGTGGATTTGTTTATTTGATAAATTAATAACTTTCATAAAAGATAAAATGTGTTAATAGTTATTGAAAAAAACTAACTATTGTCTTTTAAAAAAATTCCAACTTTCTAAAAACAAATCAATATCTTTTGGATTATTATGTTCACCGTTAACAACTTTTAAAAGTACTACTTCGGGTTTTCCTTTTTGAAGGTATGTATATTTTTTGATGGTTTTACCATCGGGTTCTAAGTCAGGTAAATCTTCCTTTTTTGGTTCGCCATTATAACCATTTACAGTAGCCCAGTAATGAAAAGTGTCCTCGGTTGAAACAACTAAACCTTTCTTTTTTGCTGAAATGCCACCATTATAAGGATTAGTTTTATCGTTAGTTCCATTGACAATCATTACTGCAATTGGCATTTTCTTTTCAACGCAATCCATGTTATTGGCCTCGGGTATATTCGCAACAATTGCTGTTATAGCCTTAAATTTATCAGGCATTGTCATTGCTAATTTATAGACCATATGCCCACCTCCAGAAGTCCCAATTGCAAAGACTTTTTTCTGATTGATAAAATACTTAGAGGAGCAATAGTCTATCATTTTACTAAAAAAAAGGTTTTCATCAATGTTTTCTACATTTGCAGCGGCAGGAGCATTTTTTCTACATTCATTCCAATTTTTTAAATAACCGTCTGGAAACAATATGAGTAGATTTTCTTTATTGGCAATATCCAATAATTTTGAGGTACTTTTCATGGATTTAATTCCGTTACCGCCAGAACCGTGCAAAATAAAAATTAAACTTGCATTGGTGCTGTTTTTCAAAGGTAAATTAAAATGAAAAGTTCTATAGTGACCATCAATTAAAATAGAATCGTTTACAACTTGCGCTTTTAATTTGATTATAAAGAGTAAAAAAAATATAGAAATTAATAATTTAGAATTGATTTTCATGAAATTTAATGTTAAAGTACTTTTGTTGGTTTTCATTTTGAATTACAAATTTAGTTTAATTTGTGGATTTGTTTATTTGATAAATTGATAACTTTGACACAAAATATAAATACACCTAAAGATGCACTTTATTTCTCAAGAGTTAGAAGATTATATTGAAAACCATTCTGAAAAAGAGCCTGATTTATTGGCTGCTTTGAATAAAGAAACGTATCAAAAAATTTTATTGCCTAGAATGTTGAGTGGTCATTTTCAAGGACGAGTATTGAGTATGCTTTCTAAATTAATTCGACCAGTCAATATATTAGAAATTGGCACATTTACTGGTTATGCCGCTTTGTGTTTGTGTGAAGGAATGCAGGAAAATGGACAATTACATACAATTGACATAAAAGAAGAATTAGAGACTATCCAAAGAAAATATTTTGATAAATCACCTTGGGGAAGTCAAATTTTCCAACATTTGGGTGAAGCAATTGATATTATTCCGACATTAGAAATAAAATTTGATTTGGTTTTTATTGATGCCGATAAGGAAAACTACCTCAATTATTTTGAGATGATTTTGCCAAAAATGAATAAAGGCGGTATAATTTTATCCGATAATGTTTTGTGGAGCGGAAAAGTCTTGGAGCCTTTACAAAAAAATGATATTAGCACCAAAGTACTTTTAAAATACAACGAGTTATTGAAAAATGATCCTAGAATTGAAACCGTTTTGTTACCTATTCGCGATGGATTAACCGTTTCTAGAGTTAGATAATTATTTTTTTAAATTGGAGAAATCCATATAATTTATAAAATAAAAACCCTAAAGTTCCTCCATAAATATAGCCACACAAAACATCAATAGGGTAATGAACTCCTAGATAAATTCTGCTGTAAGCAAATAATAAAGGAAAAATAAATACCAATCCGATATATTTATAGTGTTTTTTCATCAATAAGAAAATAAACAGCATCGTTGCCATTGAATTGGACGCATGTCCCGAAACAAAACTGTATTGTATTGGTTTATAAAATTCTTTCTTAATTGGGTCGAAGAAAATTCTAATGATATGATTTACTGAAGGATCGTTACATGGTCGTAGCCTTTTGAAAATCTCTCGAATAATATTGGTGGTTTGATCGTTTACTAAAATTAGTAAAAAAACAAACAAAACTATAATTGCACCTTTTTTAAACCCAGATTTTTTAAAAACAAAATACAAGAGGGTTACAAAAAAAAGTGTCCAATTACTTTGTTTCGTAATAAATGTCCAAAATGGATCGAAAGTTGAAGATCCTAGCCCATTTAAAAAAATAAGAAGTTCTTTATCGAGTGCAAGGATTTTATCGAGCATTAGGATTGTCTTTTTATTGGACCCTCACTTTCTATATTTTCTACTTTTTCAATATCAATTTTAGCATTTTCAACAACTGGCGCTGCTTCTTTTAGCAAATTTTCTTTTGCTTTATTAATTTCTTGATTGATATTTCCAGTTATATCTGTAATTGATTTAGAATCTAAACCATTTGCTTCAGCTCCTTTTTGAATTTCACTTTTAATATCATTTGTGGCGTTTTTCAATTGCGCCATAGCTTTTCCCATCGTTCTAGCAATATCTGGGATTTTATCTGACCCGAATAGCATTAGAACTACAAATAATATTAGTATTAATTCACCTCCGCCTATTCCAAACATATCGATTTATTTTATTGCAAAGTTACTAAGTTTTTATCAAGGTAAAAATTAAAATTATTAGAATTTCTATTTAGGAATAGCATTGTAATTTACCGCTAATTTAGATATTAAAAATAACATCATAGTTCTGTTTTTAACTTTTAATGCGGCTGTAAATTCTTTGTCTTCAATAATATACCTTTGAAAATCATCAATATAAATTTCAGGTATTTTTAATGTTTCTATGTAATATTTGTCTTCATACAGAATACCAACTTTATCCAAAAGACGTTCTTTTCGTTCCACAACAACTTCTTTTTTAAGCATTGCGGTTCGACCTGACATCCAACTAATTGGAGCGTCTATAATTCCGTTTGTTGCAGTGTGCAATTTTCTTTCGGCTGGAGTGTATTGTTTTTGTCCCGGAATAATACTCACTCCTTCTATGGGATTTTTTTTAACAATCACCTCATTAAGTTCGGTGATTTTAGGGTACATATTTACTGTAATTGTTCCCGATTTTAAATCGTCTTCATCAATAAGCACTCTTTTCATTTCCAAAGATTTTGATGAAAATACTAAAATGTTATTGGCTTTCGCCAAAATAGAAAATTCTCCTTTACTATTGGTTAAAGTAACTTTTTCATTACCTAAATTCACCACATCAATTCCTGAAAGTAACGCGTCGTCGGCTGCAATTATTCCTTGAAGCAGTTTCTCGTTACGATCTTGCGACCACATCGAAAAAGCACCTAAAAATAATAGTAGGACAACCCATTTTTTCATAATCTGAAACTAATTTTTATGATTTGTAAAAGTATTAAGTACTATTATAAAATTATTATTTCTGTTGGTAAAGTTATGTTAATATATAATTTCGATGTTTAGGAATAAAATTATAAAATGGGTAACTTTGAATTCCTAAAAGATTAAAATGAAAAATTGCATTATAGCTAGCACCTCAACATTATATGGAGGAAACTATTTAGACTATTTACTACCAGAATTGAGATTGCATTTCGAGAATTGCAAATTGATACTTTTTATTCCCTACGCTCAACCAGGTGGATTGTCCTATGAAGAATATACAGATAGAGTTTCTAAAGCTTTCGCCAAATTAAATATTGAAGTTAAAGGAATTCATGAGTTTGAAAATCCAATTGCAGCAATTGCAGAAGCCGAAGGAATTTTCACGGGTGGCGGAAATACCTTTTTATTGGTTTTCCAATTGTATAAAAATAAAGTAATGGATGCATTGGCAACAGCCATAAATAAAGGAACTCCCTATTTAGGGTCTAGCGCTGGAAGTAATATTTGTGGCTTAACGATGCAAACCACTAACGATATGCCCATTGTTTATCCTCCAAGTTTTCAAACTTTGGGAATTGTTCCTTTTAATATCAATCCACATTATTTGGATGCCGATTTGCAATTGAAACACAATGGCGAAACTCGGGAAATGAGAATTAAAGAATTTCACTTTTTGAATTCTCCACCAGTTATTGGACTTCGAGAAGGTAGTTGGCTAGAAGTTAAAGGAGATAAAATTACTTTGAAAGGAGGACTTTCAGCTAGATTATTCCAAAAAAATTATGCTCCTGAAGAAATTGAATCGGATAGTGACTTGAGTAATTTAAAATAAAAAATCCCCAGACAAAAAGTCTGAGGATTTTAGAGCGAAAGACGAGGCTTCCCGCTATAGCTGGATAAACTTCTCGCCACAACTAATAATAAAAAATCCCCAGACAAAAAGTCTGAGGATTTTAGAGCGAAAGACGAGGCTCGAACTCGCGACAACCAGCTTGGAAGGCTGGAGCTCTACCAACTGAGCTACTTTCGCATTA
>CALPLL020000012.1 GCA_943324395.2 Rhizobium sp. Q54 | reverse complement strand
TAGCTCCAGTAACATCAGTACCAACATTACCAACAGTTAAAGAAGTACAATTTTCATTGTAAAATAATTGTGCATTAATACATTGAATTGACAATGATAATGTAATTAAAAGTAAAAGTTTTTTCATAAATAAATGTTTAAAAAGTTAATTATTAAACAAATATAAAAAAAACTAAAACAAAATATACAAAAATAAATAATTTTATTCCTCTTTCTCCCATTTTCCAACTACAGAAGTAGCCAAAGCGTTTCCTAAAACATTGGTTCCACTTCTAAACATGTCACAGAAATGGTCAATAGGAAGAATTAAAGCGATGCCTTCGATGGGTATTTTAAACATGCCGCACGTAGCAGCAACCACTACTAAGCTTGCTCTTGGAACGCCTGCAATTCCTTTACTGGTAAGCATTAAAACGAAAAGCATGGTAAACTGTGTTGGTAAATCCAAGTGAATCCCATAAGCTTGAGCAATGAAAATACTAGCAAAAGTCATGTACATCATACTTCCATCAAGGTTAAAGGAATATCCAAGTGGAAGCATGAAAGAAACAATTTTATCTTTTACACCAAAACGTTCTAATTCTTCTGTTAGCTTTGGGAAAACAGCTTCAGAACTAGTGGTACTAAAAGCAATAACTATAGGACTTACAATTCGTTTTAACAATAATGTCATTTTAGATTTCAAAAATAGATAACCTACTGCAACTAAAATAATCCATAATGTAGTTATTCCAACCATAAATGAACCAAAGAATTTTGCATAGGTCATCAATAAATCACCGAAATCTCTAATTGCAAAAACTCCAGCGATAGCGCCAAATACTCCTATCGGGGCAAATTTCATTACATAGTTCACCATTTTTAAAACGATGTGTGACAATTTATCTAATGCATTTACAACCGGTTTTGAATTATCACCAATTGCGGCTGCTGCCAATCCAAAAAAGATTGAAAATATTACAATTTGAAGTATTTCATTACCCGCCATTGCTTCCACTATGCTTTTTGGAATAATGTGTTCAATGAAATTTTGTGCTGAAAATACTTGTGTTTTTTCGGTAACCTCACTAGCGGTTGTTAAATCAATATTGGACAAATTCAAACCTTCACCAGGACTCAAAACATTTACCCAAAACATCCCTATTAATAATGAAATAAAGGAAGCAGTAAAAAACCAACCCATCGCTTTACCTCCTATTCTTCCTACAGCTTTTATATCCCCAAGTTTAGCAATTCCTACAACTAATGTTGAAAAAACTAAAGGCGAAATAATCATTTGAACCAAACGAATGAAAACAGTAGCTAATAATTTGATGTAACCGCTAAATTCTTTAGCGTCTTCTTCAGTTAAATTATTGTGGATAATAATTCCCAAAATTCCTCCCAATAACATGGCGATTAGAATTTGGAAAGTCAAATTGTTTTTCAAGGATTGTTTTGATGTTTCTTGCATGTAAATTTAATTTAATTTTTTTTATAAATTCTATTGGTATAATTTATTCAATAAATAGAAATCAGCTAAGACTATTGCTGCCATTGCTTCTACAATAGGTACTGCGCGTGGAAGAACACATGGATCATGACGCCCTTTTCCTTGTAATTCAACTATATTTCCTTGATTGTCTAATACTTCTTGTTTCTGAATTAATGTCGCAACCGGCTTAAATGCAACTCTAAAATAGATGTCCATTCCATTAGAAATTCCGCCTTGAATACCTCCTGATAAATTGGTTTTAGTAGTTCCATCTGAATTATACAAATCATTGTGTTCACTACCTTTCATCTGAGAACCGCAGAAACCGCTACCATATTCAAATCCTTTAACGGCATTGATAGACAACATAGCCTTTCCTAAATCGGCATGTAATTTATCAAAAACAGGTTCTCCTAATCCAATTGGAACATTTTGTAAAACACAAGTTATAGTTCCCCCAATAGTATCTCCCTCTTTTTTTATTTTTCGAATTAATTCTTCCATTTTGATTGCCGTTTCTGTATCTGGGCAACGAACAGGATTAGACTCAATTTTGGAAAAATCCAAGTCTTGATATGGTTTATTTAAATAAATATCACCAACAGATGAAACAAATGCGTTTATTTTAATGTTTGGGAGAATCTGTTTTGCAATAGCCCCTGCTACCACTCTACTTGCGGTTTCACGAGCTGAACTTCGTCCACCACCACGATAATCTCGAATTCCATATTTTTTTTCATAAACAAAATCAGCGTGACTAGGTCGATAAGTGTTTTTTATATCAGAATAATCTTGTGATTTTTGATTGGTATTTGGAATTAAAAATCCTATTGAGGTACCTGTAGTTTTTCCTTCAAATACACCTGACAAAAATTGAACATTATCATCTTCTTTTCTTTGGGTAACAATTGAAGATTGTCCTGGTTTTCTTCGAGACATTTCAAGTTTAATTGCATTAAAATCCAATTCGATTCCCGAAGGACACCCTTCAATAATACCTCCGAGTGCTTCACCATGTGATTCGCCAAAAGTTGTTAATTTAAAGAGTTTTCCAAATGTATTGCCTGACATAAATAAACGATTTTTAACAAATATAAGTTTTATAATTTGAAACCTAAAATTTTAATTTTTATTAAATAAAGATATTTTTTATACATTAGCATAATAATTAACCTGAATATTCAAAAATGAAAATTAAAATTCTATTATCGTTTGCAATTATAACATTACTTTTTTCATGTTCAACAAATTCTACAGATATACCCGAGACAAATACTGGATCAGATAATTCCCCACAAACAAATTACCTTCCATTAGCATTAAGAAACTATTGGAAATACAGAGTTTTAACCGATGCCGTTTCTCAAACAGATTCTTTATATGTATCAAATGATACGACTATAAACACTAAAATTTATAAAAAGTTTAAAACTAGAAATATGCCAATTGGTTTCTTTTCAAATTCATTAAATAAAAATGCAGTTCGAATTGAAGGTAGTAAAGTTTTGTTAACTGGTTCCCTTGCTTTCAATTTCGGTGTTGCTTTGCCAATAAATTTATCGGTTAACGATTATACTATTTTTCAGGAAAATGCCTCTAATAATCAAATTTTAGGCAGTGTTTCTGGTACAATAAATCAAACTGTTCAAAATTACCCTTTAGCAATTGATTATACTCTAAAATCCACTTCAATTGAAACTTTAGCTACATATTCATCGAATGGACGTGTTTATACAGATGTTAAAAAGGTAAAAACAGTTTTAAATGCTAGAATTACTTCAACTATTACAGTTAGCGGAATTCCTTTCCCAGTAGTTTTGAGCATTTTAGATCCTCAAGACGTAGTAACTTCGTATCAGTATTATTCAAAAACTATTGGAATGGTTTATACTAATACCGTAATCAACTACCGTTTAAATAGTCTTCCTAATGGTATTACCCTTCCGTTACCAAGTTCTGGAAATCAAACTCAAGAGGAGTTTTTACAAACTTACGATGTAAGTCATTAAAATCAATATACAATACAATAGCTTTCAAAGTTGTGCGTTATAATTAGGAAACTTATTTGTTACCTATGAAAAATCTACTTGTTTGTTCATTATTCTTATTTGGAATTAATGCGGTGTTAGCTCAAAATATTTCCGATCATACTGTTGGTCTTCGTTTAGGATCTAACAAAGGATTTGGAACTGAAATTTCCTATCAGATGAAATTGAAATCTGAAAATAGAGCTGAATTTAATTTGGGTTGGAGAAGCAGTAATAATGTGAATGCTATGAAATTAAACGGTTTGTATCAATGGGTTTGGCCTCTTGAACAAGGATTTAATTGGTATGCTGGTGTTGGTGCTGGATTAGGAACTTACTCAAATAGCAATATTAATAATGGTAGCGGCACTTTTGTATTTGCTGCAGGCGACGTAGGAATAGAATATAATTTTGATTTTCCTTTACAAGCTTCTTTAGACTTAAGACCTGAAATTGGAGGAAACGGCTATTTTGAAAATAGTTTTGGAACGGATATTGCTCTAGGTATTAGATATAAATTCTAAAAAAAACTTATTTTTTTACAAGTGCTTCTTTATATAAATTCTCATATAAAGTTACAATATTCTTTATATCAAACTGTTTTGCAGTAGTTGAAGCGTTATTTTTAAACTCTAGTAAGGTTCTCTCGTTTTCAAGAATTTTAATTGCATTTTGAGCCATTTCCTCAGTATTTCCCACATCACTTAAATAACCTGAAATTCCATCAAAATTTACTTCTGAAAGACCTCCTGTATTACTTGAAATTACAGGAACGCCCCAAGCCATAGCTTCTAGAGCTGCAAGTCCAAAACTTTCTGTTTCAGAAGGTAAAAGAAATAAATCTGTAAAACTTAAAATTTTATCGATTTCATTGCTATTCCCAAAAAAGATAACTTTATCAGAAATTCCAAGTTTAAAACATAAATTTTCAGCAGTTACTTTTTCTGGACCATCACCAACCATCATTAACTTAGAAGGGATTTTTTGTTGGATTTTATAAAAGATATCAATCACATCAGGAATACGTTTCACCTTTCTGAAATTACTTATGTGAGTAATTATTTTTTCATTTTCATTGGCCATCACAGATCGATTTGAAGCTATTTTGGAAATGTTTTTAATTTTATCTAATTCAATAAAATTTGGAATAACATGAATGTCTTTTTTGATATCAAATAAAGAATAGGTTTCATCTTTCAAATTTTGAGATACTGAAGTAACCACATCTGATTTATTAATACTAAAAGTAACTGCGGTTTTATAAAATGGGTGGTTTCCAACCAATGTAATATCTGTGCCGTGAAGCGTTGTTACCATTGGAATTTTAATACCTTCTGACTTCAACATCTGTTTTGCCATATAACCTGCATAAGCATGTGGAATAGCATAATGAACGTGCAATAAATCAATTTTATGAAGCTTAACCATGTCAACTAATTTGCTTGACAAAGCCAATTCATATGGTTGATAATGAAATAAAGGGTATTCTGGAACGTTAACCTCGTGATAATGAACATTAGCATTCAATAGTTCTAATCGAACTGGCTGACTGTAGGTAATGAAATGAATTTCATGACCTCGTCTTGCCAACTCTAATCCCAATTCAGTAGCAACAACGCCACTTCCGCCAAATGTAGGATAACAAACTATAGCTATTTTCATGGTTTAAATTTAGTGAAACGAAAGTAACAAAAATTGGATTGAGATTAATTAAACTTTCGTTAAATAAAAAATTTATTTGACGATGGCTTCATAAATAATCTTTTGAATATCTTCACGAATATTCTCTTTGGACAATTTATTTACAGTACTTTCAGGAAAAGTTCTATTGGATAAAAATACATAAACAATTTCATTTTCAGGATCAGCCCATGCAATTGTACCAGTAAAACCGGTATGTCCAAAACTACTCATTGGTACACAACCACAAGTTGGTCCAGGACCTGATATCTGAGATTTATCGAAACCTAAGCCTCTTCTATTTCCTTCATTACAAAAATAACAGGTATTAAAATCGTCAAAAGTTTTAGAAGTAAAGTAACTTACTTCACCGTAATTTCCTTTTTGTAAATACATCTGCATCATTTTAGCTACATCCATAGAATTTGAGAAAATTCCGGCATGTCCTCCTACTCCGCCTTCCATTGCTGCAGCCATATCATGAACGTATCCTTGAATTTGTTGGTGCCTGAAATAAGTGTCAATTTCAGTTGGTGGTATTTGACTTTTATCAAATTTATTTAAAGGATTATAAAGGGTATTGTTCATTCCAAGTGAATTGAAAAAATTATCTCTACTTAACTCATCTAGTTTTTTACCGGTCATTTTTTCCAAATAGTCTTTCAAAATAATGAAAGTAAAATCACTGTATTTATATTCTTTTTTCAACGATAACTTACTTTTTACAATCATATTCATAATTGTATCGTGATAATCATTTCTCATAAAAAGACTATCGGCAACTTTTTTAGAAAATTGATCATTACTAATTTTACTATAATATTTTGGTGACGGAATTTTAGAACTATCTAAAGTAGCTTTGTAAAAAGGAATCCAAGCTTGAAATCCTGCATAATGAGATAATAAATTTTTGAAAGTAATTGCACCTTTATCAGAATTTTTAAATTGTGGCAACATATCACCTAGTTTCGAATCTAAATTGACTTTATTTTGATTGTACAATTGCATCACATTTGGAAGTGTAGAAATAATTTTAGTCAATGAAGCAATATCATAAACGTCTGTATTTTCAACTTTTTTCATGTTTTCGTAAGTATGATAACCAAAGGATTTTTGATAAATAACTTTTCCTTTTTTGGCTACCAATATTTGTAAACCTGGGGTCATTTTGTTATCAATAGCTTTATTTGCTACTGCATCAATTTTGGATAAAATTTGAGGATTCATTCCCACATTTTCAGGAACAGTAAATCCTAATCTGTTTAATTTTTCGGTTGATAAGCCTTCATTAACTTTAAAATTCTCACCAATTGAAACCGGTAGCTTACCTTTAGCTTCAATTGCTCCGAAAAGTAATTCAGCAGAAACTTCTTGAGAAATTTCACAATTTTGATAAGAAACTACAACCGACTCAATATCCTCAAAATTTACAATTGGTAATAAAGAATAAGGTTTTGTAAAAACATCTAAAATTACCTTATTTTTCTTAGCAATTTCTTGTAACCAAAGTAATTCCGTTTCTGTAAAATCTTGTTTTTTCCATGCTTTATCAGATTTGTGAAATCCTACAATTACGGTATTATAATTACTTAGTTGTACATTTAAACTATCGATGTTGTCACTAGAAACTTCAGTAATTTCTGTGTATTTTTTTAATGTTGAAACAAATTTACTGTTAGAATCATCACCTAATTTTACATAGGCTATTTTATTGTTTTCTAAAGATTTTATTGGTAAAATACTACTCTTATTTTTAACAACAGTGATAGCATTTTCATATAATTGATATTGTAAAGCATCATTTGAACTAGGATAAATATCACTTATTAAATTATCGGTAGTTATTGATTTATAATTATTAAGACCAGCAAAATATTTAAATTTAAGAATTTTCTTTACAGATCTTGACAATCTATGTTCAGAAATTATTCCGTTTTGATAGGCAACACAAATTTTCTCAATTGCTGCAGGTACATTTTCGGAAAACAACAAAATATCATTACCAGCTAAAAATGCTTCTAAATCAATATCTCCAGGAGTTAAAGCAACTCCATCTTCTTTTTTATAATTACTTGCTCCTTTCATGTTTAGAGCATCGGTAAAAACCAACCCTTCAAAGCCTAATTGGTTCTGTAATATATTAGTTACAACATTATAAGAAATAGAAGTTGGATAATTAATTCTAGGTTCTAAACTTGGAACGCTTAAATGTGCAACCATTACAGAAGCTAAACCCTCATGAAACAATTTTTTATAAGGATAAAACTCAACTTCATTAATTCTTTCTTTTGAAAAGGATACATTTGGTAAAGACAAGTGAGAGTCGGCTTCGGTGTCACCATGGCCTGGAAAATGTTTACCAGTTGAAAAAACCCCTTGACTTTGGAATCCTTTCATTAATGCTAAGGCACTTTGGGTTACATTTTCTTTGTTTTCACCAAAAGAACGAAAACCTATTATTGGGTTTTTAGGGTTCGTATTAATATCTAATACTGGGGCAAAATTAAAATGGATTCCCAATCTTTTGCTTTCTAATCCCATTTTAGAACCTACTTTTTCAATTAATTTAGTATCACGAATTGCTCCTAAAGTCATGTTCCAAGGATACCTATACGTAGAATCCAAGCGCATACTAAGCCCCCACTCGGCATCAATACCAATAAACAATGGTAATTTTGATTTAGATTGGTATCTGTTGGTTAAATTGGCTTGACGAACTGGACCACCTTGAAAGAATATTAATCCTCCGATTTTTGATTCTTTTATTAATTTATCGATAGAATTTACGTGGATTGAATCTTTATTAGAATAAGCGGCAACCATAAAAAGCTGACCAACTTTTTCATCAAATGTCATTTGGTTATAAACACTATCAACCCATATCTCTTCTTGAACAGATTCTTCAAAGAAAGGATTTTTAGTATGTTTTCTATCAATATGTAGTTCTGATTCAAAATCATTAGCGACAGTATTTTTAGAATTTAAATGTTTTGTTGAAGAACAAGAAAATACAAATACTATTAAGAATAAAGCTACTATATTACTGAATTGAGGTAATTTCATTTATTTAAATACTTTTAAAAAAAGCGACTGTGCCAGCTATCCATCGCTGGAACTTCCCACGACTCATTATATTCAGCGATATTATTAATCAAATTGTTCAATACAATAGTATTTTCAGTAACCGCTTTGTCTTTAGCCATTTTTTTGAAATCAATTAGCGTTTTATGAGCAACGTGTTCCCCTAATTTAAAGGTAACATTCATTTTATCTAATAAATCTACATTGTATTTTTGTTCCAAATCTTGAATAAAACGAACTGAAGAATCAATTGAACAACCGGTTGCTACTTGAATATCTTGATTTACAGCTAGGATAATAAAACGATTGTATTTCATTTGATATGAAGCTTCAAGTCCTTTACCATGAGCAGCCCAATTTTCAACGAAATCTTTTAGAACAACTTCAATTTCAGCAAATTCTTCGTCAGTAAATTTTCTATTGGATTGGTAGATCCAAATTTTAGATTCTTCAGGTAAATTTTCAAATGGAATATACATGGTGTTTTTTTATAAGTCTTGAGCGTTAGCAATTAATTCGGCAATATCCATCACTTTAATCTCGCCTTCTTTTTCTTTATTCTTGATTCCGTCTGTTAACATAGTATTGCAAAATGGACAACCTGTTGCAATAATATCTGGATTGGTATTTAAAGCATCTTCTGTTCTTTCAATATTAATTTCTTTATCTCCCGCTTCAGCATCTTTAAACATTTGAGCGCCACCAGCACCACAACACAATCCATTTGCCTTGGAGCGTTTCATTTCTACTAATTCAGCATCCAATTTGTCAATTAAATCTCTGGGTGCTTCGTAAATTGAATTGGCTCTTCCTAAATAACAAGGATCATGAAAAGTAATTTTCTTACCATTAAATTGACCACCTTCAATAGTTAAACGACCATCATCTAGTAACGATTTCAAAAATTCAGTATGATGTATTACTTCGTATTTTCCACCTAATTCAGGATATTCATTTTTTAAAGTATTAAAACAATGTGGGCAAGCAGTTACAATTTTCTTTGCTTCATAAGCATTTAGAACTTCTATGTTCATCATGGCTTGCATTTGAAAAAGAAATTCATTTCCAGCACGTTTAGCAGGATCACCAGAACAACTTTCTTCAGTTCCAAGAACAGCAAAAGAAACGTTAGATCGATTTAATATCTTAACAAATGCTTTTGTAATTTTCTTAGCTCTATCGTCGAAACTACCTGAACAACCTACCCAAAATAATACTTCGGGCTGTTTTCCTTGTGCAAGCATTTCTGCCATTGTTGGGACTACTAAAATTTCTGACATATTTTAAATATTAATTGTGATAACTTAAAGTTCTCCTTTTTATAGGTGATGCTCATCATCAAAAACCTGAATAGTAACTTCTTTATCTACTAAATCAGTAAATTTTCCACGGTATCTTGTAGCTTTAACCAAGTGATTATCAATCCAGTGATAGTTTCCACCACGAGGTTTTCCCATTACCATTCCATGGTATTTAAACCCATGTTGTTTCAACCAAGTTTCTGTATAATCTCTGTGTTCTTCTGTTCTTGATGTAAAAAAACATATAATATGACCTTCATCATACCATTTATTTAAAGTGATTAAAGCATCTGGGTAAACGGCTGCTGTTAACATTCTTTCTGGTTCTTCATTTGGAATATCATCACAAATGGTACCATCAATATCTATTAGATAATTTTTTACTCCTTCAGCTAAAATTGGGCTTATAGTTTGACCATTTTCTGATGCGGATACTAATTTTTTGTCTAATTCTTCTAAACTCATTTTTTTTGTTGTTGTTGTTTGTTATTTATTTTAATTGTGTTATTCTTCTTTCCAATTTAATCGATCTTGTTGATTGTATTGCCATGGAGCACCATTGTTTTCAATATTACTCATCATGCTATTTAATGACATTGGAGCAGCACTTTGTTCCATAACTAAGTACCTACGCATGTCCATAATTATTGATAATGGATTAATATTTACAGGGCATTCTTCAACGCAAGCATTACAAGAAGTACAAGCCCAAATTTCTTCTGCTGAAATGTAATTGTTTAATAAAGTCACATTGTCAGGTATAAAAACTCCTTTGTTTTTATCGATATTATTTCCAACTTCCACAAGACGATCTCTAGTGTCCATCATAATTTTTCTAGGTGATAACTTTTTTCCCGTTTGATTTGCAGGACAAACAGAGGTGCATCTTCCACATTCTGTACAAGTATAGGCGTTTAGTAATTGAACCCAATTTAAATCTTGAACATCACTTGCCCCAAATTTTGAGGTTACAGCATTTTCGTCAACAGGAGCTGCCGCAAAAGGATCTGCGTTGGGATCCATCATTAGTTTTACTTCTTTGGTAACGGAATCTAAATTATCAAATTGGCCTGCAGGATTTAAATTTGCAAAATAAGTATTTGGAAAAGCCAATAAAATGTGAAGGTGTTTTGAAAAATACAAGTAATTTAAAAATGCTAATATTCCAATAATATGAAACCACCAGAAAGTTCTTTCTAATAAGAAAACAGATGAAACTGAAAGTCCCTTGAAAATAGGAGCTAGAAATTGTGAAATTGGAAATGAACCCGCTTTTATATAATGACCAAATCCACCTGGAACATTTTGCAAATGTAAATCGGCAGCATTCATTAGTAAAAACAATGACATTAATACAATTTCAAAATATAATATATAATTGGCATCATTTTTTGGCCAGCCTTTTAAATCATTATTTACAAATCTATTGAGTTTTATAATATTTCTTCTGATATAAAAAATAACTACTGCAACTAGCACCAAAAAAGCTAATATTTCAAAAGATCCAATAAGAAAATCATACAAAGTACCTAAACTAGAAAATATTCTGTGTGTTCCAAAAAGACCGTCTATTATGATTTCAAGTAATTCTATATTGATAATGATAAAACCAACATAAACAATAATGTGAAGTAATCCTGCAATTGGTCTTTTGACCATTTTTGATTGTCCAAGAGCAATCAACGCCATATTTTTCCATCTTAGAGAAGGATTATCAGAACGATTTACCTCTTGCCCTAATTTTATATTCCTGATTATTTTTCTAATATTTATAGTAAAAAACCCGAATCCTAAAATTAAAATAATTGCAAATAACACATTTACTAATCCCATAAAGATTTAGTTTTTAACGTTTTTAATCGAGTCGTTTGGACTTTTATAAGGTTTGTTTTTCTTTCCAAATAATGAAACATTTACATACCTGGTTGGGTTTAACCTTAAGTCTTGTAATAATAATTCCAATTCTTTTGTAGTTTTTTCTAAATTATTATACAATGCATCGTCTTTAACAATTTTTCCTAAGGAACCTTTCCCAGACTGAACATCATTCATAATTTTGTCAACGTTAGAAAGTGTTTTTTCAAGATTATTTACCACTTTGGTGATGTTAGCTTTAGATAAAGAATCAGAAATTTTAGAAAAATCGGTTGAGACTTTATTTAAATTAGAGAGCGTTTTATCAATATTACCTTTGTTATTTGATAATATAGAATTGGCATTTTCTACAACTGAATTGAAACCTTCAATAGTTTTACTAAGATTTGAAATACTGTTTTTTAAATTTTCTTTAGATTTTGCATCCAAAATTTCATTTAAATTAGTCAACAGCAAATCGGCATTAACAACTAACTTTTCTACTTTCTGTTGTAATGGTGCTAATTTATCACTCACTAAATCAGTCAATCCTTTCTTTACCGAGCTCGTTAAAGTATCTCCACTTACGGCAACCGTTTTGTCATTAAAATTCGGAATAATTTGAAGTTGTCGCCCAGCAATTAATCCAGGTTCGTAAATAGCCACTAAACTAGATTTAGAAAATGGAAAATCATTTTTAATTTGGAGTTGGACTAAAATTTCTCCATTTGGTTGAATTTTAATTCCTGCAACTTGACCCACAACTAGTCCATTAATAGTTATAGGAGCGGTTGCTGCTAATCCTTCTACATTTTTATATTTTACAAAAAATGTTTTGTAATTATCTAATATGTCTTTGCCTTTTAAATAACTATAGCCCCAAATAAATAAGGAAATGGATGCAATAACTAATATTCCGGCTTTAATTTCTTTAGTGATTTTCAATTTCAGATATTTTATACAAATTTAAAATAAAACTTTGGTTATATAGAATTATTTAACCGCTTCTTTTAAGGGAATTAAATTGCCGTTTTTAAGTGCAATTATAAATGCTGAAGTATACCCTTTTGACTTGGCTTCTGCTAATAAATTCTTTGCTTCTTCATAATCAGATGTTTGCCCGTAGAAATATTTATTAATAGTACCGGTATTTTCTATTTCTATATTTTTAAGGCCTTTAAAATTGCTTGGATCGGTATCCATTTTTTTACTACTAGCTGCAATTTGAACTTTAAAAACTATTGCTGAAACATTTTCGGTAGTAATTTCCTTTTTGGTTTCCTTTTTAACTACTTCATCTACTTTTACAATTTCTTTTTTTGGAGGATTTGCTGTGTCAGTAGACGGTTTTTCAGCAATTTTTTTTGATGGTCGATTTTCTTCAGAATAACCATCACCATTTCCAAAATATTCTTTCTTATAACTTATAATCGCCTCTGCAATAGCATTTGCAATAGCATTTTGACCTTCTTCAGAATCTAGAATGGCACCTTCTACAGGATTAGAAACAAAACCAGTTTCAATCAAAACTCTTGGCATGTAGGCTTTGTGAAGAACCATATAAGGAGCTTGCTTCACTCCTCCACCTCTAATTTTCTTTCCAATTCCAGAAAATTCATCCTCAACTTTGGCAGCTAAAGCGATACTGTTATTAAGAAAATCTTCTTGCATTAGTGTTAATCCAATTAATGTTTCAGGAGAACTAGGATCATAACCGTTGTATTTTTGTTTGTAATCTTTTTCTAAAGTGACTACCTCATTCTCATTTTTTGCGACAGCTAAACTTGAAGCATTTTTAGTCATCCCCATTACATAAGTTTCTGTTCCATCTGCCACAGTATTTTTATTAGCATTGCAATGAATTGAAACAAATATATTAGAATCGGCCCTATTAGCAATATTTGCACGTTCCACAAGACCTATAAATACGTCTGTTTTACGAGTATAATTTACTTCAAAATTAGGTTGGTCTTCCAAAATCTTCCCAACTTTTAAAACAATACCTAAAGCAATATTTTTTTCAATGTGTCCATTATAAACAGCACCATAATCATGATCACCGTGACCAGCATCTAAAGTAACTTTGAATTTTTTACTTTGAGAATTTCCAGAAATTGAAAAGGCAAACAATCCAATTATTAATAAGACTTTAATTTTACTTTTAATATTCATAAACATATTAAGTTAATTTTATTATATCCTTGAGGTTATAAATCTAATATTTGATTATTTTTGACCAAAATTTATGTGTAGTTTTGGAATTTTAAAAACTAAACCTCGATTTTACAAAAATAGTATTTAAACCTTTGTATACAAACTTATTTAATATCGTTTTATTAGCATTTTTCCTAACAATAGGATCTAATAAATCATACTCCCAAGATTTACCTAAAAAACCTAAGGAAATCAAGGCAATTGAAGAATCTCAGATCTCAAAAATTAAAGCAAAAGAAATCAAAATTACTACAGATACTATAAAAAAAGACACTGTAATACCTAAAAAACCTCTTTTAGAAGCTAAAATTAAGAGAACGGCTGTTGGTTACGAAAAAATAAATCAGAAAAAGAAACAAATGACTTTATATGATAAAGCGGAGTTGTATTATCAAGATATTGAGTTAAAATCGGGTATAATAGTTTTGGACTATGGAAAAAATGAAATTTATGCCGGTCGTATAAAAGATTCTACTGGAAATTATACTCAACTTCCAGTATTTAAGCAAGGTGAAAATATTATTGAGCCTGATTCTATTCGATTTAATTTCAAAACCAAAAAAGCGTTGGTTTGGAATTCACGAACAGAGCAAAATGAATTTAAAATTAAAGCTGAAATAACGAAAAGGGAAAACGATTCGGTTTATTTTATGAAAAAAGCACGATTTACGACTTCTAAAGATATTGATAATCCCGAATACTATTTTCAAACAAATAGAGTAAAATTTGTTCCAGGTAAAAAATCAGTTATTGGCTTAACCCATATGGTAATTGCAAACGTTCCGACTCCGATTGGACTTCCATTTGCATTTTTTCCAATGAGTGAAACAAGTCAATCAGGGATTATCATGCCTACCTTTAACGATACTCGACAAAGAGGTTATTCCTTACAAAATGGAGGGTATTATTTTGCATTAAGCGACAATTATGACCTTGCTGTATTAGGTGATTATTATACCAATGGTAGCTATGCTTTAAGGGGAGAAACAAGTTATTCTAAACGATATAAATTTCGAGGAAATATTAATGTTCGTTTTGAAAATTTAATCACAAGCGAACGAGGTTATCCTGATTACTCCAAAAGTAATATTTATAACATACAATGGTCACATTCTAAAGATCAGAAGTCGAATCCAAATTCTAGATTTTCAGCTTCTGTAAATATGGGAAGTAGTACTTTTTTTCAGCAATCGATCAATCAAATTAATAACAACGGCCGATTGAATAATACATTAAGTTCTTCTGTCTCCTACTCTAAAACCTTTAATAGTGTTCCTCAGGTAAATATGTCATTAACGGCAACACATTCTCAAAACACACAAACACAGTCTATAAATATGACTTTGCCTTCTCTTCAAGTAAGTGTTGATCGGGTTTTTCCATTTGCTCCTAAAGACGGAGAAAAGAAGGGCTTGTTTAAAAATATAAATTTTCAATACTCTTTAAGAGGAGATAATAGAATTGAAACTACTGATTCCTTATTTTTTAAACCTCAAATGTTTAGAGACGCTAATTCAGGAATCCAACATTCTTTACCATTAAGTACTAATTTTAAAATTTTCAAGCATTTTAGTGCATCAACCTCCATTAATTATAATGAAGTATGGTATTTCAAAACAGTTAATAAAAAATTTGATGCTCAGAAAAATGATGTAGTTGAAACTGATGTTAATCATTTTGATGCTTTTAGAACTTATAATTTTAGTTCGAGTATTGGAACTACAATTTATGGTACATTTAATTTTGGCGCTAAGAAACGAATTCAATCTATTAGGCATGTTATGAGACCTTCAGTAGCTTTTAGTTATGCTCCAAGTTTTGAAAAATACTATGATACCTATGCTGCAGATGGAAGTGGAACAATTATGAAAGAATACACCCGATTTGAAAGAGGAATATATGGTACACCTGGAAATAGTAAATCTAAAGTATTGAGTTTTGATTTAAGCAATACTTTTGAAGCTAAAGTTAGGGATCAAGATTCTACAAAAACAGAACCTAAGAAAATAATGCTATTAAATAACTTGAATTTACATACTGATTATAATGCTACCTCTGACTCCTTAAGATGGTCACCATTAAGAATAAGCGGAGGAACTACCTTATTTAATAATAAAATGAATATTAATTTTGCCACTACATTAGATCCATATGCCATTGATAATTCTGGTCGAAGAATAAACACTTGGAATCGGGACAATGGAGGAAGTTTATTTAGAATGACAAGTTCAAACATGACTTTAAATTATTCGTTAGCAAGTACTGATGGAGATGATAAAGACAATAAAAACAAGCAAGGGGAACGAAACGGCGGGCGTTCTGATGACTTATATGGAACCAATACCGATTTTAGTGATAGGCGAGAAAGTATGTTTAATAGTAAAGAAAGTAATGATAATAAGGTTACTGAGTTTTTTAAATCAAAAATTCCTTGGAATTTAACCATGGCCTACTCCCTAACTTACAGTAATAATAATAGAGAAAATAAAATTACAGGAAATTCTTTAAGTTTATCTTCTAATATTGATTTGACTTCAAAATGGAGAGTTGGAGCTTCATCAGGGTACGATTTTGTTCAAAAAGGAGTAACTTATACCCAACTTCGTTTTGAGCGAGATCTTTTAAGCTGGAGAATGGATTTCAACTGGCTTCCGTTTGGAGATAATGCATTTTGGGGATTCTTTATTGGGATAAAATCGAGTGTACTTAGTGATATTAAATGGGAGAAAAGAACAACTCCAGATAAACAATTAAGGTAATATGAAAAAAATAATCTTTACAGATAAAGCTCCTGCGCCTATTGGTCCCTACAATCAGGCTGTTTTGGCAGGAAATACATTATATACTTCAGGGCAAATAGCATTGGATCCATCAACAATGGAATTAGTTTTGGATACAATTGAAATAGAAACTTCTCAAGTGATGAATAATATGAAAGCAGTTCTAGAAGCAGCAGATATGGATTTCTCCAACGTCGTGAAAAGTACCATTTTTATAGCTGACATGAATGATTTTTCTAAAATCAATACTGTTTATGCAAGCTATTTTGATGAAAAAACTGCTCCTGCTAGAGAAACGGTTCAAGTTGCAAAACTACCTAGAAATGTAAATATTGAAATTTCTATGATTGCTATTAAATAATTGAAAAATACGCTATAAAAAAACCGAATTTGAAATGAATCAAATTCGGTTTTTTTTGTTTTTATATTTGATATTAATTTAAAACATGGAAATCAATTAACCCATCAATTGGTCTTCTAAGTACATTTCCTATTGTTAATCCGTTGCTTTCTAACACTTCTTTAAGTTCCTCTTTTAAATAAAAGGCAATTGAACCTATAAAATGAACAGGAACCTCTTTACAATTTTCATATTGTGTAATGTAATTATCAACAAAAACCTGCATGTCTTTTCTTACTAATTTTTGACAATATTCTTCGTCTTTATGAAGAATAAGAAATTTAGCAAAAGTGGCCATATAAGCGTTTGGATTTGGTTGTTTATAAAGATGATTCTTTATAACATCTGCATCTAAATCATAAGTTTCAGCAAATTTATTAGCCAAATTAGATGGCATTTTACCAAAATAATAATCACGAATTAGTTGTCTTCCAAATTGATTTCCACTACAATCATCCATTGCAATATATCCTAAAGATTGTACTTTTTGATGTAAGATTTTACCATCAAAATAACTACAGTTGGAACCAGTTCCTAAAATACAAACAATTGCTTTTTCATTTTTAGGTGTTGTTGCGTATACTGCGGCATAAGTATCTTCATGTACCACAACGGTAGCATTTGGAAAATACTCTTTAAACACATCGGTCAAAAAATCTTTCATTCGGTCAGTACCACAACCGGCACCATAAAAGAATAAATGAGTTACATTTTCTTTATTTAAGGAAATATCAAAACGATCGTTTACCCGAGAAATAATTTCTTCTTTATTAAGAACTTCAGGATTTAATCCTAAAGTTTGTGTGGTAAACAAGATTTTTCCGGTTTCGTCAATTGAAATCCAATCGGCTTTTGTAGAACCGCTATCAACTAATAATTTCATATATGTTGGTTTAGAACATTATTTATTATACACAAAATCCCCAAATAAATGGGGATTGAAAGTGGTTTTATTATTTTAAACTGGAGATATGAACAGATAAATCAATTAACTTACTTGAATATCCATATTCATTATCGTACCAAGAAATGATTTT
>CALPLL020000011.1 GCA_943324395.2 Rhizobium sp. Q54 | reverse complement strand
TAAGCCGGATTCTGTCCACGTTTTGCGTGGCCTTATCATTTATCTAGGCTCGAAATTACTCGCGAGCTCCATCTTTCTACCCTTCAACAACGGACGAGAAGCCCTTAACTATTGATATACTTGAAATTTCACCGCATAGAGTTTACCTGGTTTCACTACAGCCTTACCTGTACATTCTTTCTGTTGCACTTGTCCTCTTTCAATTGCTCGAAATGACGGGCGTTACCCGCTATGCTTCTCTTTGGTGTCCGGACTTTCCTCCACACAAAAAGCGTGGCGATAAGGCGGTCTGCGGTGCAAATCTACAATAATAATTGAATAAATATTTGAAAGATTATACGTTTAATTAATTTAATGAATAACGTAATAATTTTGAAAATTAGAATTTCAAAATTGAAATAATAAATCTATATTTGTAAACCAATAATATTTTATGGAAGAATTTGTAGTATCGGCTCGGAAATATCGCCCTCAAACATTTAAAGATGTTGTAGGTCAAAAAGCCATTACTAATACTTTATTGAATGCCATAGAGACCAATCATTTGGCATCAGCACTTTTATTTACTGGACCTAGAGGCGTTGGAAAAACTACATGCGCTCGAATATTGGCACGTAAAATCAACCAACCCGGATACGACGATCCGTTAGAAGATTTTGCATTTAACGTGTTTGAATTGGATGCAGCTTCAAATAACTCGGTTGATGATATTCGAAATTTGATTGATCAAGTTAGAATCCCACCTCAAACAGGTAAATACAAGGTTTATATTATTGATGAGGTTCACATGTTGTCATCTGCTGCTTTCAATGCTTTTTTGAAAACACTAGAAGAACCACCAAAACATGCCATTTTTATATTGGCAACCACAGAAAAACACAAAATTATTCCGACGATTTTATCTCGATGTCAAATATTTGATTTCAAAAGAATAACGGTAAAAGACGCAAAAGAACATTTAGCCGAAGTTGCCGAAAGTCAAGGAGTGAAATTTGAGGACGATGCGCTACACATTATTGCCCAAAAAGCAGATGGTGCAATGCGTGACGCCTTATCTATATTTGATAGAGTAGTTTCGTTTTGTGGAAATAACCTTACTCGTCAAGCAGTTACAGAGAATTTAAACGTTCTTGATTATGAAACGTATATCAATATTACCGATTTAATTGTTGAAAATAAAATTCCAGAATTGTTAATGGCTTACAATGAAATTCTTTCAAAAGGATTTGATGGACATCATTTTATTGCTGGATTGGCTTCCCACTTTAGAGATTTATTAGTTTGTAAAACACCAACCACAATTTCACTTTTAGAAGTTGGTGAACAAGCTCAAAAATTGTATTCTATTCAATCTCAAAAAACGACACAAGACTTTTTATTAGAAGGAATTCAAATTGCCAATGATTGTGATTTGAAATACAAAATCAGTCAGAACCAAAGATTGCTCGTTGAACTTTGTTTAATGCAATTGGCTTCTATCACTTTTGATGGAGAAAAAAAAAAGGCTGAATCATATATAATCCCTCCTACGCATTTTAGAATTGCCAATTATTCAATAACTGACAAAACAGTTGTTGAAAAACCTGCTGTTACAATTGACATAAAACCTGAAATCATACCTGAAGTTACATCTGAATCAATTGAAATTATTGAATTTGAAGAAGAAATTGAAGAGGTCACTTTAGAAAACATCGAAATCGAAACTCCTTTAATTGAAAATAATATTGAGGAAGTTCCAATTGAAAAAATCGAATTACCAACTTCAATAGATATTTCTTCAGAACCTAAGGTTTCTGCGTTTTCATTGGCAAGTGTAAAAGCAAAAAAAGATCTTTTAGAAGCAGGAAAATCAATAATAAAAGAAGAAGTTCATTTACCAACTGAAGATTTTAATGAAACCGATATGTTGCTGTATTGGAACAAATATGCACAACGTTTAGGGGATAAAGGTTATAAAATAATGGAATCTTTATTGCTAATAAACGATCCGATTTTAAACGGCACTACAATCACATTAGAATTACCAAATCAGGGTTCGAAAATTGATTTTGAATCAGAAAAAATAGGTTTGTTAGGTTATTTAAAAGGGCATTTACACAATCACAACATTACAATTGAAGTAATAGTAAATGAAAGTGTTACAACAAAAATGGCGTTTACCCCACAGGAAAAATACAACCGACTCACTGAGCTCAATCAAAATTTAGATATTCTAAGAAAAACTTTCGAATTGGATATTTAGATTTTTCCGTAGTAAAGTGCTTTTACAATACCATCGGAAAGACCAATTTTTGGAACATAAATACTTCGTGCCCCACTCCATTTCATAGCGTTTAGGTAAATTTTGGTCGCCAAAACAATAACGTCAGCTCTGTCGGCATTTAAACCCAATTCTGTAATTCTTTGCTCGTAGGTTAAAGAATTTAGGAATGCAAATTGAGAGTTTACATACATGTAAGACAACGGTTTATCTTGCATTTTACCAGACATTTTGAATAATTTATTAATATTACCCCCTGATCCTATTAGAGTCACGTCGTCATACACTTCAGTATTGGTTTTAATCCATTTCTCGATTTCATGCCAAACTATATCAGAAACAACTTCATTTAAAAGCCTTACAGTTCCGGCCTTGAATGATTTTGACACAATCATTTTGCCATTTGAAAATAAAGAAAATTCAGTACTTCCTCCACCAACATCAACATATAAATAGGTTTTTTCTGTTTTTAATAAATAATGTAAATCAGTTGACGCTATGATTGCTGCTTCCGTTTTTCCATCAATTATATTAATTTCAATATCAGCTTTTTCTTTTATAATATCAATTACTTCACGACCATTGTAAGCTTCACGCATTGCGGAAGTAGCGCAGGCCATGTATTTCTCCACCTTGTGAACTTTCATTAAAAGTTTGAATGCTTTCATTGCATCAACCATTCTATCAATATTTTCTTCAGAAATCTCACCAACAGTAAATGCATCTTGACCTAAACGAATTGGAACCCTTACTAAAGCACTTTTGCTGAATTGGGTTTCTTTTCCATCTTCTTCAATAATATTAGCCACCAAAAGTCGCATAGCATTTGAACCAACGTCTATTGCTGCATATTTTTTAATTGTAATCATTGAATTTATTTGGGCTAAATTAATTTGAGTTATAATTTTTCGGTAACTACTTCAAGTCGGTTTAAATAGTAATTGTACATTTCTTGTTGTGCTCTAAAAACCGGATTTTTTCCTCTTAAACGGTATTTATTATCCAATTTATCAGAATGTAAACGTGATTTTACATTTCCTTTCCAACCTATATTAAAAATATCAATTAGTTCCGTTTTTATTCTTTCGTCATAAATTGGGCAAGTAACTTCAACTCTTCCATCAACATTTCTTGTCATAAAATCAGCTGAAGAAATGAATATTTCTGGGTCATTATCATTACTAAAAATATAAATTCTAGCATGTTCTAAGTAATTGTCTACTATGCTAATAGCCTCGATGTTAGAACTCATTCCTTTAACACCTGGAATAAGAGAACAAATTCCTCTAATTTGGAGTTGAATGGTAACTCCTGCATTACTAGCATCGTATAATTTATCAATTAATTGAACATCTGTCAAACTATTTAATTTAAGTTTGATAAACGCAGTTTTACCATTTTCAGCATTAGAAATTTCGCGATCAATCAACTTATTAATTTTAGAACGCGTGTAATGAGGAGAAACAATTAAATGTTTGTAACGATGAACTCTATAATTCACATTGAAGAATTCAAATATTTTAGATACGTCTTTTAATATTTGCTGATGACTTGTAAACAAAGTCACATCGGTATAAACTCTGGCTGTAGCCTCATTAAAATTTCCTGTCGAAATAAATCCATAACGTACTAATTTTCCGTTTTGAATTCTCTCCACCAAACAAATTTTACTATGTACTTTCAATCCTTTAATTCCGAAGATTAATTCGATACCTTCAGTTTGCATTTGTTCTGCATAAGAAATATTACTAGCTTCATCAAAACGAGCTTGTAACTCAATTTGAACCGTAACTTTCTTTCCGTTTTTAGCAGCATTAATCAACGAGCTAATTACTTGTGAGTTTTTCGCTAATCGGTATAAAGTTATTTTTATAGCAGTAACATGTGGATCTAAAGCGGCTTCTCTTAAAAATTTAATTATGTATGAAAACGACTGAAAAGGTGCGTTTACAAGATAATCTTTCTTAGAAATTTTATTCAAAATACTTCCGTCAAGACTCAATCCTTCAACAGGTAAAGGTATTTTTGGTTCGTATAATAAGTCGAATCTCCCTAGATTAGGAAAATCCATAAAATCACGTCTATTGTGGTATCTTCCTCCAGGAATAATACTGTCAGAAGCATCAATTCCCATATTGGTAAGGAAAAATTTTAAGGTGTCTTTTCCTATGGATTGATCGTAAACAAAACGCACAGGCTCTCCAATTCTTCTATCTTTTACGCTTGTTGCAATTTTTTCAAGCATACTTTTACTCATGTCGCTATCAATGTCTAATTGAGCGTCGCGAGTAATTTTTATCATGTGAGCAGAGATACTTTCGTAATCAAAAATATTGAATAAACTCGATAAATTATGACGAATTACATCGTCAAGAAGAATTACATATTGTTTTTCATCTACCGAGGGCAAAACCACAAAACGATTTATTGATTTTGGAATTTCAATAACAGCATAACGAATTTCCTTTTTTGGCTTAGCCAATCCTAAAATTTTAGGTTCCGATTCTGGTTTCATTACTAATTTTACTGCTAAATATCCAAGAGTATCTTTTAAAATTGGAAATTCAGCCAAATCATTCAAGATGATGGTAACCAACGCAGGGCTGACTTTTTGGATGAAAAAATCTTTAATAAAATTTTCTTGTTCGCTTGTAATTTGACTTTCATCAATTATGAAGATATTTTGGGCTTGCAATTTGTCTTCAATGATTTTTAAAATCCTCAAACTTTCCGTTTGTTGTTCGATTACAATTTCTGTAATGTCTTTAACCAATTGATTTGCGCTAATTCCCATGAGTACTTTTTCACCTGAAATCCCAGACAAACTCAACCTTCGAATTGCAGCAAAACGAACTCGGAAAAACTCATCTAAGTTGTTTGAAAAAATCCCTAAAAAGCGCAAACGGTCTAATAATGGCACATTCTCATCAGAAGCTTCCTGAAGAACACGCGCATTAAAAGCGAGCCAACTTTTTTCTCTATCAATATATTTGTAATCCAAATTTTTATTCATATTTTTAAATCTCTAGGAAATACTACTTTTTGAATTTTTCCTTTTTTCAATAATTTCCATTCCTGACAATCAAATTTAATCCAAACCAAACCTGAAGTCGGTACATTTTCAATAAATATATCGCCAAATTTATTAACAAAATTTGTTATAGCCGCATTATGACCAAAAAGAATAACATTTTCTAAATTATTATTTAATGTTTTTATCACTTTTTCCAACTGATTTTCATCAAATGTATATAAATCATCAACTATAATAATTTTATTGACAGGGATCGAAAAATTAGTTGCAAAAATAATCGCTGTTTCAGCTGCACGATTAGCATTACTACTAAACAGAACAAACTTGTCATTTATGAATTTCAAGCTTTCTAACGATACCAAATTGGCATCATTTCTACCTCTTTCTGTTAATTTTCGAATTTTATCGCTAACGGGTTCGTCCCAGCTAGATTTTGCATGTCTAATTATTATTAAATTTTTCATGTGTGTTATAAGTTAGACTTAAAAAAAGAAATAATTGATTTAATAGAATTTACAATATACAAATTATTTATAGTTTTTACAGTATCAAAATGGGTTTTTAATTTAAAATAATTGGATTTGTTTTATTTAAATGTACCTTTGCAAAAAATTTGTCATTTTTAATGAATGTAAAATAAATTATATCATTTGAAAGACGCTTATTTAATAAGTTTATGAAAAAAATAGTTGAATACAGAAAATTACTAAATGTTGATAAAACTGTAGATTTAAAGGATTTGAAAACGATTTATCGTAATGCGATGAAAGATGCTCACCCTGATAAATTTCAAGGAGATGATGAAGGACTGAAAGCTGCAGAAGAAAATAGTAAAAAAATCATTGAAGCCTACCACTTTTTGGTGAGTATCAATCCTGAAACTATCAAACAAAACTTACCTGAATACACTGAAACCATTAGTACTTCAACCATTACAGATTATAAATTTGTTGACGGAAGATTGATTATTAATTTTTCAAACGGTAGTGTTTACGAATACATTAGCGTGCCTAAAGCTACTTATGTAAAAATGGTAAACGCAGATTCTCCTGGTAGATTTGCTAAAAGACATATTTTAAATGCTTTTACTTGGAGAAAAACAATCAACCAAGATTAAGTTTTTATAAATATAAAAAAAGGGGTTTAAACTAAAATTTAAACCCCTTTTTTATTATAATTTATTGATGTAATTTCCATAAATATCACTAAATTGATATCCCTGAGAAATTCTGTCTTTACTCAATTTATCATATTCAACTAAGGCCCATAATACAAACTCTTTCATAAAATAAACATCTTCTTTTATAAGTTCCGGTTGGTATTTTTTTATCAAAATTGATAGCGGAGCAATTGAATCTAATATGGTTTTGTATTCTTCATCCGAAGCATCATCCAATAATTCAAAACCACTTTCAGCGAAAAACCATTCAATTAAATCAGAATAAGCAGTTTTTTCATCCTGTTTTTCTAATTTTTCAATCTTCGGGAAATAAGCCGGAAAAAAAGTGTGTATTGCATCACCTATTAAATGTTGCGCAACAACTGCAGCTCCTTCCTGCTCACCTTCATAAACCAATTCAACTTTACCGGTAATTGCTGGTATAATTCCCATAAAATCAGACAATCTAACGGTGGTTTTAAACAATCCAGATTTTAACACACGACGTTCAGCAGTACTTAGTAAATTTTCAAAAGCAGTTATACTCAGTCTTGCACTCACCCCACTTTTATTGTCAATATATTCACTTTCACGGGCTTCAAAAACGATTTGTTCTAATAAATCTTTGGCTAATGAAGGAACATAAACCGCATCACTTTGCAGCTGATCCAATTTAGCTTCTTGCTCGGTAATTGTTCTTGCAATTTTAATGGTTTCTGGATAATGTGTAAGGATTTGTGAACCAATTCTATCTTTCAAAGGGGTTACAATACTTCCTCGATTGGTATAATCTTCAGGATTTGCGGTAAATACAAATTGCATATCCAAGGGCATTCTCAATTTAAATCCACGAATTTGAATGTCGCCTTCTTGCAAAATATTGAATAATGCCACTTGAATACGAGCTTGTAAATCGGGTAATTCGTTGATTACAAAAATACAACGATTGGCTCTTGGAATCATTCCAAAGTGAATTACACGATCGTCAGCATATGATAACTTTAAATTTGCCGCTTTTATTGGATCCACATCACCAATTAAATCTGCAACAGTCACATCTGGAGTTGCTAATTTTTCGAAGAATCTTTCACTTCTGTGAATCCATTGAATTGGAGTTTTATCTCCTTCAGCTTCAATTAAATCTTTTGCAAAACGAGAGATAGGTTTTAATGGATCATCGTTAATTTCAGAACCAGCAACAATTGGCATATATTCATCTAATAATTCAATCATTAAACGTGCTAATCTTGTTTTGGCTTGACCACGAAGTCCTAATAAATTAATGTTGTGTCGTGATAAAATTGCTCGTTCTAATTCTGGGATTACCGTATTTTCAAATCCATGAACACCTTCAAATACTGGCTTTCCGGTTTTTATTTTTTCCCTAAGATTATTTCGTAATTCGTCTTTTATACTTTTACTTTGGTAACCTTTAGCTTTTAATTCTCCTAAAGTTTTAATGGTATCTATTTTCATATTGGTAAATTATTGTTCTATTTAATTCTCTTTTTTCGATTCGTTTCATAATCCTCAAATATCATTTCTCCCAATCCTTTTAAACCTGTGTAAAAAGCTTTTCCTTGATTTTCTTCTGTAAATCTGTTGACAAATTTTTGTAAATAAGGATCGTTTGCGATCATAAAAGTGGTAATTGGAATATGTAATTTCCTAGCTTGTTGCGCTTGGCTGTAACATTTATTGACAATGTATTCGTCTAATCCGTTGCTATTCATATAGTATTCTCCATCTTTTTCACGAACACAACTTGGTTTTCCATCAGTAATCATAAAGATCTGTTTATTGGTGTTGCGTTTTCGACGAAGTAAGTCCATCGCTAATTGCAAACCGGCAACAGTGTTTGTATGATATGGACCCACTTTCAAATAGGGTAAATCACGGATTGCAATGGTCCAAGCATCATTTCCAAAAACCAAAATATCAAGAGTATCTTTTGGATATCTAGTAGTGATTAATTCAGCCAATGCCATTGCCACTTTTTTTGCAGGAGTAATTCGATCTTCACCATAAAGAATCATACTGTGACTGATGTCAATCATTAAAACGGTACTCATTTGTGATTTGAATTGAGTATCTTCAACAACCAAATCTTTTTCAGTCAATTGAAACTCTTCAACTCCATTATTAATTTGTGCATTTCGCAAGCTTTCTGTCAAAGAAATTTGTTCTAATCCATCACCAAAATGAAATTCACGTAATTCGCCGGTATGCTCGTCACCAATTCCAGTGTGTTTTGTTTTGTGATTACCATTACCGGAACGCTTCAAATTCCCAAAAATTTGATCCAAAGCTTGTTGGCGAATTGCACGTTCGGTTTTCGCAGTTATCCCCGTTCCCGACGAACCATCTTCTTTAAGTTCTTCTCGAATGTATCCTTTTTTCTTTAAATCTTCTATAAAGTCGTCAATAGTATAACTTGGGTCGGTTAATTTATATTCTTTATCCAACTCTCGTAACCAGTCAATTGCCTCATCAAAATCACCCGAGGTATGAGTTATTAACTCTTTAAATACTTCAAAAAGTCTATCAAATGGCGATTGAAATGGCGCTTCATATTGCTTAAAATAAAAGCCTTTTCTAAATTCATTTTTCATAAAAATAAAATTACTATAATTTGTGCTTAAAAGAAAAAAACGAATAATAATTTTTAGTTAAAGTATTTTAAACGATTTGAATTTACTCAAATATATTTTCATAAATTTGAAATTTATTAAAGTAAACATGATTGAATTTTTAGAATATTTTTGCGCCTTATTAATTGGTATTGTACTTGGATTAACAGGTGGTGGAGGTTCTATATTAACAGTTCCAGTACTGGTTTATATCTTGAATTTTAATCCAATAATAGCATCTTCTTATTCTCTTTTTATTGTTGGAATGACATCAACTTTTGGAACATTAATTAATTTAAAAAAGGGGAATGTAGTTTTAAAAACGGGATTACTATTTGCAATTCCTTCTTTGATTTCCGTTTATATTACAAGGAAATACATTGTGCATTCCATTCCAGATATTTTAATTCAAAGTAGTTCTTTCACTATCACTAAGGATTTATTTTTGATGGTATTATTTGCAGTTGTGATGTTTTTTGCTGCATTATCAATGCTTAAAACTCCTAAAAACCTTTCTTCAGAAGTTATCGAAAGTAAACCAAATATCTATTTGATTGTATTTCAAATTTTTTGTGTTGGAATAGTAATTGGTTTGATTGGAGCTGGAGGAGGTTTTTTAATTATTCCTGCTTTAGTTCATTTTGCAAAATTACCTATAAAAAAAGCAATTGGAACTTCCTTATTTATTATTGCGTGTAATTCTTTAATTGGTTTTTCAGGTGATGTTCAAAATATAAATCCAGATTGGTCTTTCTTATTTAAATTTGCCAGTTTTGCAATGACCGGAATATTTTTAGGGATTTATTTAAGTCGGTTTTTTAATGAACAAAGTCTGAAAAAAATATTCGGCTGGTTTGTATTAACAATGGCTGTTTTTATATTAACAAAAGAAATTTTATTCTAATTATTATTACAGATTCATACAAATGAAAATTCAACAAATTTATACCGGATGTATTGCTCAAGCTGCATATTATCTTGAAAATAAAGGTGAAGTCGCGATTTTTGATCCTTTGAGAGAAGTTCAGCCATATATAGATAAAGCCAATTTAGATCACGCCAAAATTAAGTACATTTTTGAAACTCATTTCCATGCTGATTTTGTTTCGGGACATTTGGATTTAGCTAAAAAAACAAACGCAAAAATAGTATTTGGACCAACTGCAAAACCTGAATTTGATGCTATTATTGCTACCGATAATCAAGAGTTTAAAGTTGGCGATTATACAATAAAAGCAATTCATACTCCAGGTCATACTTTAGAAAGTACGTGTTATTTATTGATAGATGAAAATGGAAAAGAACACGGAATTATCACTGGCGATACCTTATTTATAGGTGATGTAGGAAGACCTGATTTGGCGCAAGCCTTTGTTGAAGACTTAACTCAAGAAAAATTAGCCTCCTATTTATATGATTCTTTACGAAACAAAATCATGCCATTATCTGATGATTTAATTGTGTATCCAAGCCACGGTGCAGGAAGCGCCTGTGGAAAAAACATGAGTAAGGAAACAACCGATACGTTGGGTAATCAAAAGAAAACCAATTATGCTTTAAGAGCAACAATGACTAGGGAAGAATTTACTAAAGAATTATTGGATGGTTTAGGAGCACCTCCCGCCTATTTTCCTCAAAATGTTATGATGAATATTCAAGGTTATGAAAGTTTAGATTCTGTAATTGAAAAATCAAAAAAACCATTGAGTGCTGTTGAATTTAATGCTATTGCAAATGAAACTGATGCTGTAATTTTAGATGTTCGTCATGAAAATGATTTTGTTAAATGCCATATTCCTCGTTCAATTTTTATTGGATTACAAGGAAATTTTGCTCCTTGGGTAGGTTCATTAATTATGAATACGAAGCAACCTATTTTATTAATTACACCAGACGGAATGGAAAATGAAACGTTAACTCGACTTTCAAGAGTTGGTTTTGATAATGTTTTGGGCTATCTCGATGGAGGAATTGAAACATGGAAACATGCTGGATTTGAAACGGACAGTGTACATTCTATTTCACCAGAACAATTTTCTAATGAAGTGAAAAGTGAAAGTATCGTTGTAGACGCAAGAAAGCCAAGTGAATATGATGCAGAACATGTTGAAAATGCTGTAAATTTACCTTTAGACACCATTAATTCTCATTTGGATTTAGTTCCAAATGAGGAAAACTTCTATATTCATTGCGCGGGCGGTTATCGTTCTGTAATAATGGCATCTATATTAAAATCAAGAGGATTTCATCATTTTACAAATATTGAAAAAGGAATTAGCGGCATCAAAAATACAAATGTACCAATGACTGTTTTTGTATGTCCTTCAACTTTAAAGTAAAAAATTTAAACAATAACAAAAAATTAAGTAATTTTAATGTAACAACAATGTTATTTTTAAATACTTTTGCATCCTAAAATTAAAACTAATTTAAAATGAAAAAAATTTTAATACTATTAACTGTAATTACAGTTATCTTTTCTTGTAAGAAAGCAGGAGAAAATGAATATTTTATTTCAGGAACTGTAAAAGGTATTGCTGATGGAAAAACAGTAATACTAGAAAAACAAGATCAAATGGGACAATTTATTCCTATGGATACTGTAAAAGTTAAAGACGGTAAATTTACCATGAAAGGTTCAGCAAAAGAGCCAGAAATTATGTTAATTCAAGTGGAAGCCCTACAAGGTAAAGTTCCATTTGTATTAGAAAATGGAGATATTAATATTATCGTTGACAAAGACAGTCTTCAAAAATCTAAATTTTCAGGGACTTACAATAATGATGTTTTTTCAAAATTTAATGACGATTTAACTAAATTCCAAAAAGAACTTCAAAAAAAGTTAATGGCTTTTCAAAATGCTAATATGGCTAAAATGAAAGCGGCACAAGAAGCAAAAGATACTATTGTTATCAATAAATTGATGAAAGAATATCAAGTTCTGCAAAAAGAAGGAATGGAATTTTATGTAAAATTTGCAGAGGGAAATCCAAAAGCATTATTATCAGCTTTGATTGTTGATAGCATGTTAAACGACCCCGCAGTTGATTTGGTTAGAGCTAAAAAAATATATGCTGGTTTCACTCCTGAATTGAAAAAATACAAACCAGGGAAATCGATTCAAACTAAATTAGATAAAATTGATAAACCGGTAACTGTTGCTGCTGCTGCAAATGTAGGAAGTATTGCTCCAGACTTTACTGCTCCAAACCCTGAAGGTAAATCTATTTCTTTAAAACAATCATTAGGTAAAGTTACTATTGTTGATTTTTGGGCGTCTTGGTGCAAACCATGTCGTGCTGAAAATCCAAATGTAGTGGCGCTTTATGCAAAATACCACTCAAAAGGTTTGAATATTTTAAGTGTTTCTTTGGACAAAGAAGCATCCGCTTGGAAAGCTGCAATTGCAAAAGACAAATTGACTTGGAATCATGTTTCTAATTTAAAAGAATTTGAAGATCCAATTGCTTTACAATATGGAATAAATGCAATTCCTTCAATTTTTGTATTGGATGCTAAAGGAGTTATCATTGCAAAAGACATTCGTGGAGAAGAATTAAATGCTAAAATAGCTTCTCTTTTAGGTAAATAAAACGCCTAAATTTAAGTATAAATTAAAATCTCCTTATTGGAGATTTTTTTTATTTAATTCAATACCAACAGGTTAATGAAAGTATCAAAATTAAGTACTTTATTAATTTGGAAAGCTGGAAAGTGTTGTTATATTTGCAGCCTTTTGCCGATTCAATATATTGGATTTATTGGGGAGATACTCAAGCGGCCAACGAGGGCAGACTGTAAATCTGCTGTGTGAACTTCGCAGGTTCGAATCCTGCTCTCCCCACAAAAAAGCCCAGTTCAAAACTGGGCTTTTTAAATTTAATTTAAATCTTATATTTTTCCTAATTTGGCTAAAATAAAAAGTAATACAATTGGAATTGCTAGTAATATTACCATTTCAAGATTGTCAATTAATAGATGAGGTTCTTTTAATAACGTAATCAAATAACCTCCAATTGCTCCACCAAAATGAGCAGTATGTCCAATATTGTCTCTCTTGGCTTTCATGCCATAAATTGAATACAGTAAATAACCAATTCCAAAAATATAAGCAGGTATAGGAATGGGTATAAAAAATAAATATAAATCCATTTCTGGTTTTAATAAGATGGCTGAATATAAAACCCCGGTTACTGCTCCAGAAGCACCAATAGCTCGATAAGAATAATCATTTGAATGAAAATACAACGTCAGTAAACTTCCAAAAATCAAGCTGCCCAAATAAATTAGTCCAAAAGAAAAATTTCCCAAATAACCATACACAACCGGCGCAAAGAAATACAAGGTCAGCATATTAAAAGCAAGATGTGAAATATCGGCGTGTAAAAAGGCAGAGGAAATCATTCGGAATTGCTCCCCAGATCGAATACTTCCAATATGAAATTCAAACTTTCTAAAAAAAGCAGTGTCTTCAAAACCCTTGAAACTAACAATACAAGTAAGAGCAATTATAATAATTAATAAAATATTCATGACTATATATTTAAAATTCAGTAAAAGTAAAGATAGTTTTTTAGGATTAGACATTCAACGTAAAAAAAAATATTAACGTATATTTGCAAAAAATTACTCGGCAAATGCAACTAATAATTTATATATTTCTATATCCAATCTTATGGTGTATTTCCATGCTCCCTTTTAGATTATTATACCTGCTTTCAGATGGATTTTATATTTTAACCTATTACATTATTGGTTATAGAAAAAAAATTGTAAGAGAAAATTTAGCGTTAACACTTCCCCATTTATCTGATAAAGAAAGATTGATTATCGAAAAAAAATCCTACCAAAATATGTGTGATGTTTTTTTGGAAATGATCAAAACACTGACTATTTCAAAAAGTGAAATGGAAAAAAGATATAAATTTAAAAATATAGAAGTTTATGACTATTTAGAGAAAAAAGGGAAAAGTATTGCTCTACTTTGCGCTCATTATGCAAGTTATGAATGGGCAATTTCAATAAATAGCAAAATTTCATTTGAAGGTTATGCCGTTTATAAAAAAATTAATAACCGTTATTTTGACAAACTGGTTCGCGATATTCGATCTAAATTTAAAGCTACCTTAATTACTACCAAAGAAACAATTCCAGAAATGGGAAAGAATTATAGGAATAATAAACTTAGTTTGTATGGTTTAATTAGTGATCAATCGCCAAGATTAGGTTCCTTTTTTCATTGGAATAAATTTATGGGAATTGAAGTTCCAATTCACACAGGAGGGGAAATGTTGGCAAAAAAATACGATATGAATGTTCTTTTTTTAAGAACAAAAAAACTTGGTAGAGGTTTTTATGAAGCTGAGTTAGAAGTTATCTCTGAAAATGCTAAGGAAGAACCAAATTACGCGATTACTGATCGATTTTTAAAATTAGTTGAACAACAGATATATGACCAACCAGAATATTATCTATGGACTCATAAGCGCTGGAAACACAGAAAATTATCGTAAAGATTTTATATATAATTCTTCGACTTTTTTTCTAGCCCATTCCGTTTTTCTTAAAAATGTAAGACTTGATTTTATACTTGGATTGGTAGTAAAACACTTTATTTTAATCAACTCTCCCAAGGTGTCAAATCCATAGTAATCAACTAAATGCTCCATTATTTTTTGAAGAGTAACGCCATGAAGTGGATCAGGATTATTGTTTGACATAAATAAAAAAATGTACTTTTTAAGAAGTTAAAAAGATCTTGAATACCAACAAAATTAATGAATTGTTATCGTACATTTGCACTTAGATGCTAAAAACTATAAACATATTAAACAAAAGAGCCAGATTTGATTATGAAATAATCGAAACCTATACTGCTGGAATAGTTTTATCAGGAACTGAAATAAAATCCATACGACTCGGTAAAGCGAATATTACAGAAAGTTTTTGTGAATTTAGCGGATTAGAATTGTTTGCAATCAACACCTACATCGAAGAATATACCTACGGAAATCAATTCAATCACAAAGCTCGAAGCGAAAGGAAATTGCTTTTAAATAAGAGAGAACTTAAAGGATTGGAAAGAAGTGTTCAGGCAAAAGGACTTACAATTGTACCTTTAAAATTATTTACCAATGAAAAAGGGATTGCCAAATTAGAAATTGGTCTTTGCAGAGGTAAAAAAACCTATGACAAAAGAGAATCCTTAAAAGAACAAGATACTAAAAGAGATTTAGAAAGAATAAAAAAAGAATATTAAGAAAAGTATTTTTTTTCAATAAAAAATGACTAAATTTGTCTTGACAATTAATTTATTATAAATGAAAACTTTATTAAAAGTAGCTAGAGAGAAAAAAGGATTAAAAACTAGAGAAGTAGCTCAACTTCTTGGTATCGATCAGGCACTTATAAGCAAGTTTGAAAGTGGTTCAAGAAAACCCACTAAAGAACAAGTTATAAAGTTAGCATCACTTTTAGAAATTGATTTGGAAACGATAATGATTGCTTGGTTCAAAGAGAAATTGCTATATGAAATCGGAAACGATGAATATGCTTTAAAAGCAATGAATATTGTTCGCGAAGAAGTTGAAAATAATTATGGTATTACCAAAAGACTAATTTCAAATAATTTAACTACAATTATCAATGAAATAGACGCATTAAAAGCTAAACTAGACACTTTTAGAAAACTAGATAGCTTTAAAATCGCTCAAGCTTTAGAATTGGAATATACTTTTGAAAGCAATAGAATTGAGGGAAATACTTTAACACTTCGTGAAACCGATTTAGTTATAAATGAAGGGCTTACAATTTCTGGAAAAAGCATGAGAGAGCATCTTGAAGTTATAAATCATCAAGAAGCTATTGTATATATTAAACATTTAATGGAACGAAATTCTCCTTTAAATGAGCGCGAAGTACTTTCAATTCACAACCTAATTCTAAGAGGTATTCAACCTGAAGATGCAGGAAAATATAGAAAAGTTCAAGTAATGATTAAAGGAAGTTCTCATTTGCCGCCGCAAACCTTTTTAGTAGCTAAAGAAATGGAAGATTTCTTTATTTGGTATGAATCCAATAAAAAGAGGTTACATCCTGTTCTTTTGGCTGCAGAGCTTCATGAAAGGATGGTAACAATTCATCCTTTTATTGATGGAAATGGTAGAATTTCTCGTTTAGTAATGAACCTTATTTTGCTTCAACATGGTTATGTAATCGCTAATATAAAAGGAGATTACGAAAATAGAATGCAATATTACAATTCGCTTGAAACTGCTCAAACTAAAAACAACAAAGAAGATTTTTTGATGTTTATTGCTCAAATTGAGAAAGAAAGTTTGGAGCGTTATTTAAATATTATTGGACAATAAACCTCGAGATTTCGGGGTTTATGTTTTATTTTTTATCTTCTAATAACGGAACAAATTTAAAATCACCGTATTCGTGTTTTTCAAATTGGGTTTCGTTTTTTCTTATCAACTTAATCATAATTTGGTTTTCATCTCCAACAGGTATAATCAACTTACCTCCTATTTTTAATTGCGCCATTAAAGGTTTTGGTATTGTTGGAGCTCCAGCCGTTACAATAATACTATCGAACGGAGCGTGATTTGGCAAACCTTTATAACCATCACCAAATGAAAGATGTTTGGGTCGAATTCCTAATTTTGGCAACAAGGCTGATGTCTGCTTAAATAACTCATTTTGTCTTTCTACGCTATACACTTTAGCACCCATTAAATATAATACAGCTGTTTGGTACCCAGAACCTGTCCCAATTTCTAGTATTTTATCCCCTTTTTTAATTTCTAATAATTGAGTTTGAAAAGCAACTGTAAAGGGCTGTGAAATTGTTTGTCCGGCACCAATTGGAAAAGCTTTGTCTTGATAGGCATAGTCTTCAAAGCTTGAATTCAAAAACAGATGGCGTGGTATTGTACTAATTGCTTTCAATACGTTTTTATCAACGATTCCTTTATCTTGCAATAATTTTACGAGCTGATTTCTAAGTCCTTGATGTTTGGCTGTGTCTTTCAAAATTAATTATTATTTATGTTGTAAATTTAAGAAAGTATTCGATAATTCAAATGATGGATTTAATTTTAAATGCATTAATTTATTATCAATTTATTGCTATTTTTGTTGAAAATACTAAGTTATGTTAAAAGTAGGAGTTTTAGGTGCAGGACATCTTGGAAAAATACATTTACGATTATTACAACAATCAGATAAATATGAATTGGTAGGTTTTTATGATGAAAATCAAGAAAGCGGAGCTAAAATTGCTGAAGAATTTGGCTACAAACAATTTCATACAATTGCAACTTTAATTCACGCAGTAGATGTTATTGACATTGTAACTCCTACTCTTTCTCATTATAAATGTGCTAAAGTGGCTATTAAATCTGGGAAACATGTTTTTATAGAAAAACCCATTTCAAATACGGTTGCCGAAGCTGAAGAAATTATTGCTCTTGCAAATGAATATCATGTAAAGGGGCAAGTTGGTCACGTGGAAAGATTCAATCCTGCATTTATTGCAACAAAGGATATGATTGAGAATCCAATGTTCATTGAAACCCATCGATTGGCTGAATTCAACCCTCGTGGAACAGATGTGCCGGTAGTTTTAGATTTGATGATTCACGATATTGACGCGATTTTAAGTGTTGTTCCTTCTAAAGTTAAATTGATTAATGCAAGCGGTGTTTCTGTTATTAGTGAAACTCCAGATATTGCAAATGCTCGAATTGAATTCGAAAATGGTTGTGTTGCCAATTTAACGGCGAGCAGAATTTCGTTGAAAAACATGCGTAAATCTCGATTCTTCCAAAAGGACGCTTATATTTCTGTTGATTTCTTAGAAAAAAAATGTGAAGTAGTAAAAATGAAAGACGCTCCACAAGTTCCAGGTGATTTTGATATGATACTTCAAAATGCCGAAGGTGTAAAAAAGCAAATCTATTTTGCAAATCCTGAAGTGGAACAAAATAATGCGATTTTAGACGAATTAGATTCCTTCGCAGATGCCATAAATAATAACACAACTCCCGTTGTTACTTTAGAACAAGG
>CALPLL020000010.1 GCA_943324395.2 Rhizobium sp. Q54 | reverse complement strand
CTAAATTTGTAAAATAAATGGCTTTCAATACGGCAGCACTTTCTTCAAAATTTCCGTTATTATAGAAAGTACCATATTCAAAATGGGTTCCTAAATAGCCAAAATTAAATAAATTACCAAGCGCAGCTTTTCCTCCAAAATAAGCCCGATTTACTTTGTTTTTATTTTGACTTCCCCCAGTCAAGGAATAGGAAAATCCAGTGGCTATATCTTCAACAATATTAAAGTTAAAAATATATTTATCTTGAATGTAACTTCTAGAAGAGATGCCAATTCCAATCAAATACAAATTTTCGTTGGAATAAATTCCAAGATTATTTAACTCAATAAATGGATTTTCTACAAAATTTTTATTGTAAAATCTTGCGGTAGTGAAAAAATTTGTACTTCTTTGATATTCCGAATTTCCTTTAAAAATTTGAATCGAATGCCCAGCCCAATAATCATTAAAATTAGCTTTGTACTTTTTAAATTCGAAGGTTTCCATGGGTGTTATAGTGATTTGACTTCCATAAACTTGACTCATTGAAAATCCCCCAGCCCATTTTGTAAATGTTGAATAAAAAGGCCGTTCAGCACTAAATAATTTCGTGTAGTTTTGGTCAAAATCAATACCATACGCAAGTGTAGTTTTGATAAAGGTGTTTTTTATGTTTGGAATAGTATAACTGGTACTGTAACCGTCATGAATTCCTGTAAAATTTTTGGAATACGAATTAAAAAATTCGTGCCCTAGTCCAAAAAAGTTTTTTTCTTTTAATGAGAAAGTTGAATTTGTATTTGATAAATTAAATTGAGGGACGGCACTCCAGGAATCTAATATTCGTATGGAAATATCCACTGAGTCTTTAGAAACTAATTTTGTATTTAATAACAATTCGCTTATGTACCCTTGACTTCTAATTAAACGTGCCGATTCTTTAACTAGCAGTGAATCTAAGGGTTGGTTTTCCTTTATTAAAAGTAAATTTTTAATGGCTAATTTTTTCGTTTTTATATGAAGGGAATTTCCTGCTCTAAGAAAGATATTCTTTGGCGTTTCAGTACTGTCGTTAACCGAATAACCAAATGGATCAAAGGAATTTATGGTTATATTTCGAATTATTTTACCTTCAAAATTAACAAAATTCAATTTTTTAACTCTTTTGAAGGTATTCTTTTTTACTGCTGGTTTATAAATGGGTTCGAATATGAGTTTGTATATAAATTTGGTAAACTTATGTTTGTTAGAATATATTTGAATTTTAGTATATTCTTTGGTTTCTTCTTTCGTTTTCGTAGTGTCCTGCGCCATAGATATATTACAGCTTAACAACACTAAAAAAATAAATAGATATCTAAAAAACATGGTTGGCTTAATTAAATTTCGAGTATGAAAAAAGCTCTCAAAAATTACTATACTACAAAGTTTCACTAAATTATTCTTTATAACTGAATTTCCATTTAATATTATGTTAAATTAATGTTTGAAAAAAAATATTCTTAAAAAAAAGACCCGACTAAATCGGGTCTTAAAAACAAAAATATAAAAAGAAAAAAATGATTCGTTAGAAAACATAAACCACTGCAAGACAAACTTGTGAGGCAGATTTTACTGAAGCTGAACTTGTATCAACAAATTTCATTTGAGAAGCATTATCAAGTCTAATTTCAGGAATAAAAGTCAATCCTCCTGATTTAATATTACCAGTTAATGTAAGTCCAGTGTAAGAAGTATTATCTTCAGAATTATTAAATTTAAAAGATTCAGCACGTAATCCTAAGCTAAAATTGTCTTTAACAGAATAAGAAGGATACAAAGCAAATCCTGAATACCCTTTTTTGGGATCATTGCTTGTAAAATCTGCTGCATTTAAACCTAATTTAAACTTATCAGTAATTTGATAGTTTGCTGTAATATCTACTATTTTGCCGCTTGCCGATCCATTTAAATAATTAACATAGGCCGTAAAATCTTTAGAAGGAGTTAATGACAACTGAGTACCAATGGCATTTAATCCAAGAGAAGAATTGGCTTGATAAGTATTCCACTGGTCGTTAAATAAACCAATCATTAAACTTACTTTTTTGGAAAAAGTATAATTTCCTTTCACCCCACCGTTTTGAAAAGGACCATTCGTAAATAAATAAGAAGTTGAATAATGAAAATTTCCAGATGGAGAAATCACTTCATATCCAATAAAAGTGCTCATATATCCTGCTGTTAAAATTAATTTATCAGAAGCTTCATAAGTTGCATATAAATTTTGAATATGATACGATTGACCATTTACATCTGGAATTGACTGCCCTGCTCCTCTTGGCCCAAAAGAAACTTCTGCAACAAATGATGATTTTCCAGTTTTTTTCTTAAGTATTAAGTCAATCATTCCAAGTGAAACTGAATTTTGATCGGAAGCAAAGCTAGTTGGAATGTTGGGTGTTTTAGAAAAATCATATTTATAATACAAATCTGCTGATCCTGAAATTTCTAGTGGTTTGTCTTGACCAAATGTAATTGTAGCGCTTAACGCCAATGCTAAAATAAGGGTAATTTTCTTCATGTTATGTTTGATTTAGTAGTTAAAAAATGAAAATAGGAATCTATATTCGGAACAAATTCTCAAATTTTTTGAAAATTTGTTCCGAAAAAAAGATCAATAAAATTTAGTTAAATTTATAAGTGTTCCCCGTGCTGAGAGATATCCAAGCCAAGTTCTTCTTTGTCTTCACTTACACGAAGTGGCGTAATTTTATTTACAATATAAAATAAGAAATAAGAAACTACAAAGGCGAAAGCTGAAACAAGAATTAGTGCTTTTAATTGGATTATAAATAAAGTCGAGTCTCCATAGATTATACCTTGGTTGTCGCCCACAATAGCATTTACGGATTTTGAAGCAAATACTCCAGTTAAAAGCATACCTACCATTCCTCCTACACCGTGACAAGCAAATACATCTAAGGCATCGTCAACTTTACCTTTTGGGAATTTAGAAACTACTAAATTACTTACAACACTTGCAATTAAACCAATTGCTATTGCAGATGGAATTGTAACAAAACCAGCAGCAGGAGTAATAGCAACTAAACCAACAACTGCTCCTATACAAGCTCCCATTGCAGATGGTTTGTGTCCTAGAATTTTATCAAAAAACACCCATCCCATAGCAGCAGCAGCAGCAGCAACTGTTGTAGTTCCAAGGGCTTGAGCAGCAAGACCACTAGCGCCAACAGCAGAACCAGCATTAAAACCGAACCAACCGAACCAAAGTAAACCAGTTCCTAATAATACATAGGTAATACGTGCAGGAATTGCTTTTTGAACTTTTCTTTTACCCAAGAATATTGCTCCTGCTAAAGCAGCCCATCCAGCACTCATGTGAACTACTGTTCCTCCAGCAAAATCTAAAACTCCCCATCCAAATAATAAACCATCAGGATGCCAAGTCATATGACATAAAGGTGCATATACAAATATGATAAATAATACCATAAATAATAAGTAAGCCCAAAAACGAACTCTCTCAGCAAAGGCTCCGGTAATTAACGCGGGTGTAATAATTGCAAATTTAGCCTGAAATAAAGCAAAAAGAATAAATGGAATTGTAGGTGCTAGTTCCCATGCAGAATTTGCGCTCACACCATTAAAAAATAAATTTGAAGTTGGATCCCCAATTAAACCGTCAATTGAAGGCCCAAAACACAAGCCAAATCCAACCACAACCCATAAAACAGTAACGATTACCATGGCCATAAAACTTTGTAAAACAGTACTAATTACATTCTTTTTTCCAACCATACCACCGTAAAAGAAGCCCAGTCCAGGAGTCATTAATAATACCAACCCTGTAGCAACAAGCATCCAAGCGGTATCTCCTGTATCTAATTTTAGAGGAACAACATGTGCTCCTAAAACGGTAGATTCTGGGAATAAATAAATTGAAAAAACGGATAGTACCAAAATTGTGATTAGAATCACACTTAAAATAATTTTTCTCATTGTTTTTGATTTAAATTCACAATAAAAGTAAAAAAACATTTGTAACCCCCCATAAAAAAATTAAAAAAAGTATAATTTTTATTAAATTTATAAATACACCCCCTAAATTTTAGGGGTATATTAAAAATAAAATTAAAAATTGTAAATTTCATAATGCCATTTTACAAAAAAACCTGCTTGAATTAACAAACAGGTTTTAATATGAAGTTTAACTAGACTATTTTAATATACCTCTTTTTAATATTTGACCAAATTCATACATATCTTCAAAGGAACAATACAAAGGAGCTGGCGCAAATCGGATAACGTTTGGTTCTCTCCAATCTACAATTACGCCATTTGCCATTAAATAATCGAATAGTTCTCTACCTTCGCCATGAAGTAAAACTGACAATTGACTTCCTCGCTCACTTGGATCTGCTGGTGTAATTATTTCAAAGGAACCTTTTACTTCTTGAGAAATTTCTAGCAAAATAAATTCTAAATATGAGGTTATTTTGTTTCTTTTCGAAATTATTGCGTCCATTCCAATTTCGTCAAACATTTCTACCGAAGCTAAATAAGGCGCAAGAGAAAGTACTGGTAAACAACTAATTTGCCAACCATTAGCCCCACGAACCGGATCGAATTTAGGTTCCATTTTAAAGCGTCTTTCTTTATTATGTCCCCACCAACCTGCAAATCGGTTGAGATTCATATTGTTGTGGTGCTTTTCATGAATAAAGCAACCTGATACGTTTCCTGGACCTGAATTCATGTATTTATAACTGCACCAACAGGCAAAATCTACATCCCAATCGTGTAATTCTAATTTAATGTTTCCTGCGGCATGCGCTAAATCCCAGCCTACAAAAGCTCCTACTTTATGACCCGCTTCGGTAATCGTTTTCATGTCAAAAACTTGACCGGTATAATAATTTAGTCCACCTATTAATAGTAAAGCTAATTCATCACCAAGCTCTTCAATCTTAGCTAAAATATCTTCTAATCGAAGGTTGTGTTCTCCTTCTCTACGATGTATTTCCACAATCGCTTCCTCAGGATTATAACCATGAAATTGAACTTGACTTTGCATCATATATTGATCGCTTGGAAAAGCTTTGGCTTCACACAGAATTTTAAATTTTTTGGGTTGCGGTTTATAAAATGACACCATTAGCAAATGAAGATTTACTGTCAAAGTGTTCATAACAGTAACTTCAGATGGCAATGCACCAACAATATTACTCAATGGTTTTGCAAATCGTTCATGATAATCCAACCAAGGTTTTTCGGCATGAAAATATCCTTCAATGGCTAGATTTTGCCAATCGTTCATAATATCATCTACGTAATTTTTAGCTCTTTTAGAAAGTAGTCCAAGTGAATTACCTGTAAAATAGATTACTTGTTTACCATTAACTTTTGGAAAATAAAACTCTTTCCTATATTCATTTAAATGGTCTTGGATATCAAGATTTTTGGCAAATTCAAGGGTGTTTTGGAATGTCATAAATTCAATATTATAATTTGTAAAAATAGGAAAAATATAAATCTTCTAATCTGAAAAAACCGCAATAAATTAATTGTAAATAAAAAATCTCGTCTTGTAGGACGAGATTTTCAAATTATATATTGATTGCCTTAAATAATTAACATGGCATCCCCGTAAGAATAAAATTTATAATTTTCTTTAACTGCAATTTCATAGGCCTCTTTCATTAAATCGTGACCACAAAATGCAGAAATCATCATTAATAAAGTTGATTTTGGAGTATGAAAGTTGGTGATCATGCAATTGGCGATACTAAAATCATGCGGAGGAAAAATAAATTTGTTAGTCCAGCCATCAAATGGATTTAATGTTCTTTGAGAAGAAACAGAGCTCTCAATGGCACGCATTGAAGTAGTTCCAACGGCACAAATACGTTTTTTTGCTACTTTAGCGGCATTCACAATATCACAAGCTTCTTGAGAGATTTTTAATTCTTCAGAATCCATTTTATGTTTCGATAAATCTTCAACTTCTACTGGATTAAAAGTTCCTAAACCTACGTGTAAAGTTACTTCTGCAAAACCAACTCCTTTAATTTCTAATTTTTTCAAAAGGTGTTTTGAAAAATGCAATCCTGCAGTTGGGGCAGCTACAGCACCTTCTTCTTTAGCATAAATAGTTTGATAACGCTCGGCATCTTCTGGAGTTACTTCTCTATTAATGTATTTTGGAATGGGAGTTTCACCTAATTCAGTTAATTTTTTTCTGAATTCATCATAAGGTCCGTCAAAAAGGAAACGCAATGTTCTTCCACGGGAAGTAGTATTGTCAATCACCTCAGCAACTAACAAATCGTCATCACCGAAATACAATTTATTTCCAATTCTGATTTTACGGGCCGGATCAACCAAAACGTCCCAAAGGCGTTGTTCTGCATTCAATTCTCTTAACAAGAAAACTTCAATTCTAGCTCCTGTTTTTTCCTTATTTCCGTATAAACGAGCTGGAAAAACTTTAGTATTATTAAGAATCATTACATCTCCATCGTCAAAATAATCGATAATATCTTTAAACATTTTGTGCTCGATAGTTTTCTTTTCACGGTTAATAACCATTAAGCGAGATTCATCTCGGTTTTCTGCTGGATATTCTGCTAAAAGTTCTTTTGGTAAATTGAATTGAAAATGTGATAATTTCATTTAGAATAAATTATAAGTTATGGATTTTGAGTTTAATTCGAAATCGTGTGCAAATATACGATTGTGAGACAGGCGTTGTCAAGTGTTTTGGGGTTTATTTATCCTCACCCCAACCCTATCCGAAGGAGAGGGAGAAGAAAAGCGTCTTTATGGCCAGTGAATTAAGGGTTTGTTACGAAATCTCAAATCCAACTTTTTTTAAATCATTCCAAAAATTTGGATATGATTTTGATACTACCTCAGCATTTTTAATATTTATATTCTTTTTTAATGCTAAAGGCGCAAATGCCATAGCCATTCTATGATCATTATAGGTAGCAATATTCTGATTTGAATTAATTGATTTTGAAGGTTCTATTTTCAAACTATCATTGGTAACTGTAATTGGAGCACCTAATTTTGAAAGTTCTATTTGCAATGCTTCTAACCGATCGGTTTCCTTTATTTTAAGCGTGTGTAATCCTGTTAATTGACACCCAATTCCCAATCCAAAAGCAGTTACAGCAATAGTTTGAGCGATATCGGGAGCACTATTTAAATCTAAAACAATATTCTGCTTTATCGAATTTTGAGTTTTAACCAAAGTAATTTTTCCATCATTAAAATGGGTTTCAACTCCCATTTGCTCGTAAATTGTTGCCAAAATAGCATCGCCTTGTAAACTATTTTCTTTGAAATTGGAAAGTTCAATTTGAGTTCCTGCTTTTGAAAGCGCAATTATCGAATAAAAATAAGAAGCCGAACTCCAATCGGATTCTACAATTAGGGTTTTGGATTTTGGGTCTTGATCTAAAGGTTTTACTACTATTTTGTTGTTTACAAAAGTGGTTTCAACGTTAATTTCATTGAGTAGTTTTAATGTCATATTGATATAGGGAATGGAAGTAATTTCTCCAATTAATTCTAATTCTAATCCATTTTGAAGGGATGGCGCTATTAATAATAACGCTGAAATGTACTGGCTACTAACATTTGCTGGAAGCGAAACCCTACAACTGTTGAGTTTTTGACCTGAAATTTTTATTGGAGGAAAACCGTCGTTTTCAAGATATTCAATATTCGCCCCTAATTGAATTAAAGCATCAACTAAAATTTTAATTGGGCGTTCTTTCATTCTTGAAGATCCAGTTAATGTTACCGATTTGTTTTCTTGCGATGCAAAATAGGCCGTTAAAAAACGCATCGCCGTTCCTGCGTGGTGAACATCTATTATTTGATTGGCGGTCAATGCCGAGTTCATTACTTCTGAATCGTCAGAATTGGATGCGTTTTCTATAACAATATTTGGATACAGGGCTTTTAGCAATAATAATCGGTTGGTTTCCGATTTGGAACCCGTAATTTCGATTTTCGAATTTAAATTTATCTCTTTTGCGTTAAGCCTTACATTCATTATTTCAATTTTTCATTGTCATGATGGCGGTCTTTATCACGAATAGATTTTAGATCCATTTTTTTATCAAATGCTGCTTGCAAGTCAATTCCTGTTTGATTTGCAAGACAAAGAACTACAAAAACTACATCGGCTAATTCTTCACCAAGATCTTTGTTTTTATCGGATTCTTTTTCAGACTGTTCTCCATAACGGCGAGCTATAATTCGAGCTACTTCGCCAACTTCTTCAGTTAGTTGAGCCATATTAGTAAGTTCGTTAAAGTAACGAACTCCGTGTTCTTTGATCCAATTGTCAACTTCTAGTTGGGAGTTTTTTAGGTTCATCATGATTTGTTTTTACTATCAATAATTATGGTTACCGGTCCGTCGTTTACCAATTCCACTTTCATATCTGCCCCAAATCTACCCGTTTGAATTTTCTTTCCAAATTCTAATTCCATTTGCTGAATGAATTTTTCATACAAAGGAATAGCGCTTTCTGGTTTTGAAGCTTTAATATAAGATGGGCGATTTCCCTTTTTAGTACTTGCGTGTAATGTAAATTGACTTACAATAATAACTTCACCTTGTATCTCTTTTACAGATAAATTCATAACATCATTTTCATCTCCAAAAATTCGAAGGTTGATTATTTTTTGGCTAAGCCAATTGATATCTTCTTGAGAATCTTCGTCTTCAATGCCAACCAACACTAATAAACCACTTTGAATATTAGCTACAATTTCGGTTTCAATAGTTACCGATGCCGAAGTTACTCTTTGAATTACTACTTTCAAATTAATTACTTATTTCGGGTTTCATCACTTGCTTTTCGATCTTCATCGTAAATATCTGTTCGATAATGTTCTTCGTCACCTTCCAAAATTTTGAGGTAACTTTTGTAGCGTGACCAAGAAATTTGATCGTTTTCAAGGGCTTTTTTTATGGCGCAATGTGGTTCGTCTTTGTGTAAACAATTATTGAATTTACATTGATCTTTTAACTTGAAAAACTCAGGAAAATAACCACTTATTTCTTCTTTTTCCATATCTACAATCCCAAACCCTTTGATCCCTGGTGTGTCAATAATTCTAGCATCAAAACTTAAATCATACATTTCTGCAAATGTCGTGGTGTGTTGCCCTTGCATACTTTGTTCAGAAATAACCTTTGTTTTTAATTGTAAATTTGGCTCCATAGCATTAACCAACGTAGATTTTCCAACACCAGAATGCCCAGAAAACATGCTTACTTTCCCGATCATGAGTTCTTTTAACGTCTCGATTCCTTTCATTTCTGTTGAGGAAACTCGCAAACATTGATAACCAATTTCTTGATAGATATGTTGCAGGTACAATTGTTCCTCCAATGTAGCTTCGTCAAATGTATCGATTTTGTTAAAAACCAAAACTGTTTCAATTCCGTAGGCTTCTGCAGTAACCAAAAAACGATCGATAAAATTAGTGGTAGTTGGTGGGTTATTAATCGTAATTAAAAGAAAAACACGATCAATATTGGAGGCGATAATATGCATTTGATGCGATAAATTCACCGATTTTCGAACGATATAGTTCTTTCTTTCATGAATATGGTGAATCGTACCTGTAACCGAATCGGAGGTTTCCTCGAGTTCATAATCTACCCAATCACCTACTGCAATTGGATTGGTGCTTTTGATACCTTTAATTCGGAATTTGCCTTTCATGCGGCATTCTATAAAATCACCTTGTTCTGATTTTACAGTGTACCAACTTCCAGTAGATTTATAAACAATTCCTGTCATTTGGCAAATTTACGATTTTAGATTTTCACTTAACAAAAAAGACGATCTAATTTAATAATTGGTCTTGTTTCAAATGTGCTTTTCAAACAAATTTTAACTTAACTATTCATTATTTTTTCTTGGTGACTAATACTCTCTTGGTGAATTGCCTTAAATAATCTCAAGATGAATTCCTCGCTTAATCCTTTTTCTTCTCCATCAAGCACCATTTTTCCTAAAATTTCGTTCCACCTTTTATTTTGTAAAACAGCCACATTTTTAGATTTTTTCAAGGCACCAATTTGTTCGGCGACTTTCATTCTATTCCCCAAGATTTCTAATAATTTAGCATCAGCAATGTCAATATTTGCCCTTAACTTTATCATTTCAGTATTGTAATCGTCTTCTTCTGTAGTAACTTTTCTGATTCTTAAATCATTAAAAATTTGTTTCAAAGTTGAAGGAGTAACTTGTTGTGCTGCATCGCTCCATGCATTATCCGGATCGTTGTGAGTTTCAATAATCAATCCATCATAGTTTAAATCTAATGCTTGTTGAGACACTTCTTGAATCAAATCACGTCGTCCGGTGATGTGGGAAGGGTCACAAATTAAAGGTAAATCTGGGAAACGACTTTGTAATTCAATTGCAATTTGCCACTCGGGTATGTTTCTATATTTAGTTTTTTCATAGGTTGAAAAACCCCTATGAATTACACCTAATTTTTTGATGCCTGCATTATACAAACGTTCTACACCACCAATCCACAAAGCCAAATCTGGGTTTACAGGGTTTTTTACCAATACAATTTTATCAGTGTTTTGTAATGCATCCGCAATTTCTTGAACGGCAAACGGATTTACGGTTGTTCTTGCACCAATCCACAAAACATCGATATCGTGCTCTAAAGCCAATTTTACGTGAGCGGCATTGGCAACTTCAATTGCCATAAGCAAACCTGTTTCGGCTTTCGCCTTTTGAAGCCATTTCAATCCAATTGCCCCAACACCTTCAAAACCTCCCGGACGGGTTCTTGGTTTCCAAATTCCTGCTCTAAAAATTGAAACGTCTGAATTTTTTAATTCGTGAGCAATTTTTAACACCTGGTCTTCTGTTTCAGCGCTACATGGGCCCGCAATCACTAATGGATGTGACAAGTTGAAATCTTCTAACCAGTTCCTCATTCCTTTATTGTTCTCCATGATAATTTATTTTTATTATAATATTATTAATTTTTACTTGTTGAAATTATTCAAAATTTCTTTTATTTTATTGACACTTTGCATTTCATCATAAACGGCGTCAAAATTATCACTTTCTAATAATTTTTTAAATTTCGATAAATTGGAAATGTATTCTTCCAATGTTTTTACTACATGTTTTTTATTTTGCCTGAAAATCGGCGTCCACATTGCAGGTGAACTTTTAGCTAATCGAACCGTACTTTCAAATCCACTACCTGCCATGTCAAAAATATCTCGCTCGCCTTTTTCCTTTTCTATTACAGTTTTTCCAAGCATAAACGAACTTATATGCGATAAATGAGATACGTAAGCAATGTGTTTATCATGTGATTTTGCATCCATGTAACGAATTCGCATTCCCAATTTTTCAAATAAACCCAATGCCTTTTGTTGCAATTTAAATGTGGTTTTTTCTACCTCGCAAATAATATTTGTTTTACCTTCAAACAATCCTAAAGTTGCTGCAGTTGGACCAGAAAATTCTGTTCCTGCGATTGGATGCGTTGCCAAAAAATTCCTTCTTCTTGAATGATTCGCAATCGCATTACAAATTGGAAATTTTGTAGAACCTACGTCAAAAACCAATGTGCCATCATTAATTTTATCTAAAACATTTGGCAAAAGGACTAAAGCAATATCAACAGGCACAGCAAGAATCACAAAATCGGCATCTGCCAAGTCGGAAATTAAAGCTTTATTATCAATAATTTTCAATTTTAATGCTATATCTAAATACTCTTCATTGGAATCAATCCCGAAAACTGTAACATTCTCATAGTTTGATTTTATATCTAAAGCCATCGATCCCCCAATTAAACCAACTCCAATAACATATACATTCATTATTTCTAACTAAATTTAATTATCCGTAATTCTAAAATCTCAAAATTGCCTCTTTTATTTTTTCCTCTTTCACACAAAGAGAAAACCGAATATATCCTTCCCCATTACTGCCAAAAACGGTTCCCGGTGTAATAAAAATATCTTTTTTATATAATATTTTATCCACAAAATCCTCTGCTGATAAAATTTCTTGAGGAAGTTTTGCCCAAACAAATAAGCCAACTGAATTTTCATCATAGGTACAACCTAATTTTTTTGCCAATTCAAAAGTGAGTTTTCTTCGTTTTTGATAAATCACATTTTGTTCCTTAAACCACGTTTTTTCAAGTTTTAAAGCTTCAATTGCTCCTTTCTGAATACCATAAAACATCCCGCTATCCATATTGCTTTTCACTCTTAAAATAGCCTCAATGTAATCTGATTTTCCCGAGACCATTCCTACTCTCCAACCAGCCATATTATATGTTTTAGATAACGAATTCAATTCTAAAGCTACTTCTTTTGCACCGTCAACCTGCAGAATTGAAATAGGATTTTCATTTAAAACAAAACTATACGGATTATCATTTATTACTAAAATATGATGTTTTTTTGCAAAAGCCACGATTCTTTTAAACAAGTTCAAACTTCCTGTTGCACCCGTTGGCATGTGAGGATAATTAACCCACATCATTTTTACTTTCGACAAATCCTGCTGTTCTAATTTTTCAAAATCAGGTTCCCAATTATTATCTTCAATTAGATCGTAAAAAACAGGTGTTGCTCCTACTAATTTTGTAACAGAAGTATACGTTGGATAACCGGGATTTGGAATTAATACTTCATCACCTTCATTCAAAAAAGCTAAAGAAATGTGCATAATTCCTTCTTTTGAACCCATTAAAGGTAATGTTTCAGTATTAAAATCCAATGCAACTTGGAAATTGTTATTATAAAAATCGGATAACCCCTTTCTCAATTCTGGAAGACCTTGATAACTTTGATATTGGTGTGCGTTTTCATCAGTAACGGCATTTTGAATTGCTTCAATAACACTTTTTGAAGGCGCCATATCAGGGCTTCCAATTCCCATATTGATAATTGGTTTCCCTTGAGATATTAAGTTACGTACCTCTCTCAATTTTGATGAAAAATAATATTCTTCAACTATGGCGATACGTTTTGCTGTAGTAATCATTTTTATACTTTTAAAATCAATTTTAACTTGCTTAATTTGTATTTAAATTAAGGCTTTGTGTTTTTATATTCCCCTAAAACTTTAAAATACTGAGCCATTATGGCTACTAAAGATTTTGCTTTAGAGTAATCTTTATAATCATCAAAAGTAACATCCACAAAAAAGGAATATTTCCATGGAGTTTCAATTTTTGGTAACGACTGAATTTTTGTCAAACTCAATTTACAGTCACTCATTACATTCAGTACAGCCGCCAAACTTCCTCTTTTATGATCCAATTCAAATTTTAATGACGCTTTGTTAATTTCTTGTTTTGGAACAATTGAATTTTCCTTATTTAGTATTACAAAGCGGGTCATGTTATTATTAATAGTTTGAATTTCTGGCGCAACTATTTCCAAATCATACATTTTTGAAGCTGTTTTACTCGCTATTGCTGCAATTCCTTTAAGTTGCTGCTGATTAATCCTTCGTGCGGTTTCAGCGGTATCTTTATCTTCAACTACTTTAATATTAGGCATTTTTTTAAGAAATTCCATGCATTGTAATAATGCCATTGGATGCGAATGAACTTCTAATATATCCTCTAATTTTTGACCTTTCAAAGCCATTAAATTTTGATGAATATCCATATAATATTCTCCGATAACATGTAAATTATTCTTGTCAATTAATGCATAGTTGGGTATAATTGAACCAGCAATTGAATTCTCAATAGCCATTACTGCCTGATTCGATTTTCCAGTCAACATACTGTCTACTAATTCTTCAAAAGACATACATTCTACAACATCAACATCTTGATGGAAATATTCCAATGCCACTTGGTGATGAAAGGATCCTTTTATTCCTTGTATTGCAACTTTTTGTATCATTTATATTCAAAAAAAAATCCTGAATTTCATCAGGATTGTATAGTTTTATTTGTTTTTGTTTTTTTTAAATAACTACATTACAATCCTTACTTCTACTAAAGAAGAAATAATAAGAAATTGTAAAATTGAAAATCGTGCTCATTTTTTATCTATAATTACATAACAAATCTATATATAAAATTTGTTAAAACACAATAAAATATAAAATTTCTAAAATAAAAAAGGATTTCTCAAAATGTAGCGCTTAATTTTATAAATTGCTTGAAAAAAAAGATAAAAATAGAGATTTAAACAACTTTTAAAGATTTGTTTTTAATAAAAATTTCAAAATTATCATGATAATTTGAGTTCCCACAACTTTTTTTTAGTTAATAATATAAAGACTTCTATTTTTGTAATCTGCAGTAGGATAAACCTAATTTTTCTGCTTACTTTTGTTCAAAATACATTTTATGTCAATTAAAGTTATTAATATCTCAAAAAGTTATGGCGATCAAAAAGCATTGGACGCCGTTTCATTCTCTGTAAAAAAAGGGGAGATTGTAGGTTTTTTAGGTCCGAATGGTGCTGGAAAATCTACCTTAATGAAAATATTAACTACATATATCACTGCGGATGAAGGAAGTGCAGCCGTAAACGGATTTGATGTAACTTCTAACCAAAAATCGGTTCAATTGTCCGTAGGTTATTTGCCTGAGCACAATCCATTGTATTTGGATTTATATGTTCGAGAATATTTGGCTTTCAATGCCGATGTTTTTAAAGTAGAAAAATCCAGAATAAATGATGTTATTGAATTAACAGGATTGACATCTGAAAGTCATAAAAAAATTAGTCAATTATCAAAAGGATTTCGCCAAAGAGTGGGTTTAGCCAATGCTCTATTACACAATCCTGATGTTTTAATTTTAGACGAACCAACTACGGGTTTAGATCCAAATCAATTAGTTGAGATTAGAAATGTGATTAAAAATGTTGGAAAAGATAAAACTGTTTTCTTGTCAACACACATTATGCAAGAGGTTGAGGCGATTTGCGACCGAGTTATAATTATCAATAATGGTAAAATTGTGACCGATAAAAAATTGGACAAACTGATTTCTTCAGATAAAGAACAAATTATAGAAGTTGAATTTGATTTTAAAATTGAGGAGCAAGCTATTGCAAAAATACCACACTTAAAATCCTATAAAAATGTTCACGATAGGATTTGGGAGTTGACCTTTATTTCTGAAACTGACATGCGCCCAGTTGTTTTTGATTTTGCCAATGAAAATGGTTTAAAAACTCTTCAATTGAACCAAAAAAATAAAAATTTGGAAGCAATTTTTAGGGAAATAACCAAAAAATAACTTTAATTAAAAATAACTCTTCCTTGATAATATTGCTGAACATCAACTATGGGTGGCGTATTTTTTAAGATTAAATTACCTGTGCTATATAATTTCCCGGTTATTAAATCTATTGGTTTAACAATAATATCGTTGGTGCCTCGATGGAAAATTTTGACTTCTTTAGCATTCAGATTTTCTCCCATAAAACGTCCATTTCCTTCATAAAAATTAACTATAAGATTATTGGTTTGCCCAGACAAATAATATCTTGAAACATTATTGTTTTCTACCACAATTTGATAATTATTTACATTCAAATAGAAATCACTTGTTCCGGCACCATCAGATAAATCAGTTGAAATTAGTTTCAATGTTGGGTAAGTTAAAACTCCATTTGAAGAGATATTTTTTTCAGTTTTAGAATGGATTTCTGAGATATTAGGAGAGGTTACGAATACAGTAGTATTACCATATTCGCGAACCCAATTGCAAGTGGTGTTGTCTTTTAAGGATAAAAAACCGTTTTCAACTTTAACCTCAATGTTCTCAATTAAATTCTCACCTGTTTGAACTTCTACACTGGCGACTGGACCCTGAGTAATTACCAAACTAATCCCCGAATAAATAATGATTTTATCAAATGCATTCACTGGAAAATCTTTTGAAATTATGGCTCCAGTTGCTTCTATGCACTCGGATGGTTTTGAACAGCCAAGTACAACATAAAGGGAGAATAGTAAGATTGTTATTTTTTTCACTGTCTAATTTTTATAGCCGTACACCCACTCCAAATTCTAAAGCCTCAGCTAAAAAACCATGAGTTTTTATGGCTAATTCTGTGTAAAATTTATTACTAATATAATATTTCATTCCCAATCGATCATACAAAGCGGTATCGTATTTAAATGGTTTGTAAACATAATATCCTATTTGTGTTTCTAAAGATATTCTATTAATAAACAACTCGTGACCAATGAAAATTCCCACTCTTTTATAATCTGTGTTTGGATCTAAATTTAGTTCTGGGTAGGCTATTGATTGATATTTGATGAAATCGATAATGCTTTTTGTTAAAAATAATTCCGTTCCAAACTGAAGGGCACTTTTCCGATTCAATCTCTTATCGGCATAAAAACCTATATGATAAAATGGATAAATTCCGCTTCCCACAACTGTGCTTTCATTATTTCCAGTCCTAATAACAAAATTGTATTTCACTGGTTCTTTGAATTTCATACTTAAAGTAGTGGTGTCTTTTATTTGATTTGCGTTTTTGTCGAAATCATAAGTCAGCCCTAAATTTACATTAAAAGTATTAATTCCTCTGTTTGGTGATTTTATTCTAGCATTTGAAAAATGAGTGAACATAAAACCAGATTGCAACGATAAATGATCAATAATTTTAGTTTTATAATTGAGCCCTAGATTTACATTTCCCAAAAATTTAGACCCAAAAGCAATGTTTTTATTATTGAATTCATTGTCGTGTGGATTGGAAACCATCGCAATTCCATCAGAAATTTTAAAAACTAATTTTCGGTTTAAGAAATAGAAATTATAATGCAATCCAACTGCGTATGTAGAGCCTAAATATTGATTTTTAAAATCTTGATACAACAAATAAACTCCAAAATCAGGATAATTATACACCCTTTCCCACTCCTCATTTCCATAAGTTTTCTTAGAAAAACTAACCAAAAATCCTTCAGGGTGTCCAGTAATTAATGGCCCAAGGTCGGGCGCATGTTTCAATATATTACCTGTAAAATAATTAGCATCAATAGCAAATGAATTGGGAATATTTTGCCCAAAAACCAATCCAAAATAAAATAGTAAAAGGGCTAAATACCGTTTTTTCATTTGATAAAATTGCAAACAAATATACTATTCTTAAAATACTGCTTTAGCAATTTGTCGAATATTCTCTGATTTTCCCATAGAATAATAATGCAAAACTGGAACACCAGCTTGTTTTAACTCTAATGATTGTTGGATTGCCCATTCAATTCCAACTGCTTTTACTTCTGCAGCAGTAGTACTTTTTTCAATGGCACTTATTAAATCTTCGGGCAAATCTACCCGGAAAACTTGAGGTAAAAGCTGCATGTGTTTTTTTACGGCAATTGGTTTTATACCTGGGATAATTGGTATTGTAATTCCCATTGCTCTTGCTTTTTCAACGAATTCAAAATATTTAGAATTGTCAAAAAACATTTGGGTAACCACATAATCAGCACCAGCATCTACTTTTTCCTTTAATCTTTTTAAATCCGATTGTAGTGATGGAGATTCCAAATGTTTTTCAGGATAACCGGCCACGCCAATACAAAAATCAGATTTATTATCTACGTCTATTAAATCATGTAAATATTTACCGTCATTTAATCGTTTTATTTGTTTTACGAGATCGACTGCATAATTATTTCCTCCGTTTTTGGGCATAAAATATTTCTCCTCTTTCATCGCATCACCACGTAATGCCATCACATTATCGATTCCTAGATAATGACAATCTACTAATAAATACTCCGTTTCTTCTTTGGTAAAACCGCCACAAAGCACATGTGGAATGGTATCAACATTGTATTTATGTTTTATAGACGCGCAAATTCCAAGAGTTCCAGGTCGCATTCTGGTTAGTTTTTTATCTAATAATCCGTTTCCTTTATCAATATATACGAACTCTTCTCGTGAAGTCGTTACATCAATAAATGGAGGATTAAATTCCATCAACGGATCGATATTATCATATAATTCTTGAATGCTTTTCCCTTTTTGAGGTGGAATAATTTCAAAAGAAAATAAAGTATTTCCTTCTGCCTTTTCGATATGTTTTGTTACTTTCATTTGTATTATTATTAATCAGCAATATTTGGATTCAGCCATTTTGTTGCCACTTCTGTTGAAATATTTCTTCGTTTTGAATAATCGATAACTTGATCTTCTTTTATTTTTCCCAATCCAAAATACTTGCTTTCAGGATTTCCAAAATAGTATCCAGAAACGGAAGAAGCGGGCCACATAGCCATACTTTCGGTAAGTTTTACTCCTATTTCTTGTTCTACATTAAGTAATTTCCAAATAGTTGGTTTTTCCAAATGGTCAGGACAAGCAGGATATCCTGGTGCTGGGCGAATTCCTTTGTATTTTTCATCTATTAAATCATCCTGTGATAAAACCTCTTCTGAGGCATAACCCCAAATTTCTTTTCTAACTTTTTCATGTAAATATTCCGCAAAAGCTTCTGCCAATCGATCCGCAAGCGCTTTGACCATAATCGAATTGTAATCGTCGAATTTCGCTTCGAATTCTGCTGCCCATTCATCAACTCCAAAACCCGTTGTAACACAAAAAGCGCCCATATAATCAGTTTTACCACAATCTTTCGGCGCAATAAAATCGGCTAATGCAATATTTGGAGCTCCAGCAGTTTTTTGAGATTG
>CALPLL020000009.1 GCA_943324395.2 Rhizobium sp. Q54 | reverse complement strand
CTTAGATAATTTAATGATTTGTTCTTTAGCTAAAAGAGCATTAACTCCGTCTTGATATGCATTGTCTGGCACATTAATACATTCAACTGATGGTCCTTTGATACTTTTAGGGTTCTCATCATTTGAAGCCAAATCTTTATTTTGTTGTTTTCTTTCAGCAATAATTTCGGGAGTCATTCTTGCTTTCGTTTCAGGCAACTGGTACTGACCGTTTGCAGGTGAACCTAATGCAACTGGAAAATCAGATTCTTTCGATTTTAAATAGGGAATACTCCAAGAAACTGGATCCACACCACCAATTGCACTTGAAGGATGATATATTTTTCCAATTCCTGAGGTTTCATAACCTTGTGTAATTAAATATTGAGGAAGTGTAACTAAATTCGGATTTACATCTCGCATTTGGGTTGTTAAATTCCAAACCTGAGTAACATCAGGACGAGTTCCTGTCATAATACTGGCTCGTGTAGGGCCGCAAATTGCTTGCTGACAATAATTTCTGTTGAAAACGGTTGAAATTTTTGCTAATCTATCGATGTTTGGAGTTTTAACCAATGTGTTACCGTAACAGCCTAAAAGCGGTTTTAAATCGTCAACAGCGATAAATAAAATATTAGGTTTTTTGGCCTTTTTCTGTTGCGCTATTACTCCATTTGAAATAATCAACAAACAAAAAACAGAAAGAAATTTTACAAATTTTGTGTTCATAATCTTAATTAATTATTTAGAAACTTTTGAATTAAAATAATCTACCATTTTTTTATCCAAGTCAGCTGCTACTGAAGCGTAGTTTTTTTCATAGGCAACATTTACTTTTTCCAATGGATCTTTGGTATAATCGTATAATTCTAATGTGTATACTTTATCTGCGCTATAAGGCTGGTCGCTTGTAAAATTCTTCAACCAAACAGTATAACGATATTGAGAAGTTCTCATTGAATAACCCATTAATTTTCCTTTACCGTCTTCTTTTTTAATGTCAGCTTTTGGCATTTTTCTTGGATATTGACTCATCGCGTACTCCTTTACTGAAACTTTATTGTTTTTCATAACGGGAACTAAACTTTTTCCTTCTAAATTTGCTGGAATTTTTCCTCCCGATAATTCACAAAGTGTTGGAAAAACGTCAACGAATTCGGTCATCGATTTGCTTTGTCCTGGTTTTAATCCTGGAGCAGCAATAATTAAAGGTGCTTTGGTTGCTTGTTCATAATTGGTATGTTTTCCCCACATATCATGATCTCCAAGGTGCCAACCGTGATCTCCCCATAGAACAATTATCGTATTATTTAGAGAACCTAATTTTTCTAATGTATTTAATAGTATTCCAACTTGAGCATCAGTATAAGAAACTGCAGCATAATAGGCATGTACTAATTCTTTTTGTTTATCGATAGCTAATTTAAATTCATTATTATCGTTTTTTTCAAATTTAGCAAATTCTTTAACACCTGAATAATTGGTCAATTCGCCAGGATATTGATAAGAAAAGATTTTACTATTTAAAGCATGCTCTTGAAATTCAGCAACTGGCATGTCATTACGATTGTATAAATCCCAATATTTTTTTGGTGATACAAATGGAAGGTGTGGTTTATGAAAACCTACCGCCATAAAAAACGGTTTTTTATCTTTAGATAATTTTATAATTTGCTTTTCAGCAATTAAAGCGCTAACCCCATCTTCGTAGGCGTTATCAGGTAAATTTAGACATTCAAACGCTGGTCCTCTCGAACTTCCTCCATCTTCATCTAAATCTTCTTTTTTAGATTTCTTATTTTCTTTATCCTCTTTTGGAGCAGCATCTGCAGTAGCTTGAAGCGCTTTTAATTCTGGTGATTGATAGTGTTTTTGTACTGGAGCTCCATTAGCATAATCAGAATCCTTTGCGAAAAAGAATGGAACCGACCACGATTGAGGATCTACTTTTTTATCTACACAACTTGGGTGAAATATTTTACCAACACCAGAAGTCGTGTATCCTTGACTTATAAAATACTGAGGTAAAGTTAAAATGTCAGGATTCATGTCACGCATTTTGGTTTTTAAATCGCGTATTTTGGTATAATCAGGACGCATTCCTGTTAATAAACTTGCACGTGTAGGTCCACATACCGCTTGTTGGCAATAATTATTTAAAAACACGGTTCCCATTTTTGCTAATCTATCAATATTTGGTGTTTTCACCAATGTATTTCCGTAACAACCTAACAAAGGTTTTAAATCATCTACAGCTATAAAAAGCACATTAGGTTTTGTTTTTTCTTGGGCGATAATAGGTGAAAATGATATTAAACCTAAAAGGGATACTGCGATTAATTTTTTCATTATTATTTATTGTTTATTATTTATCTTTAGACTTTGTGAATTGAGTTTAGTTTAACTGTTAATTATTTAATTACCCATAAAACAGGATTTCGAACCGGCATATTCCTTACAATTTCTGGCGTAGTAAAATTGGCGTTAAGCGATTTCCATAATTCTATGTATTTCTTGTTTTTGAAAGCCAATCCACCGAAAAGCAAGCTAGATTGACGCACTGGCCATTCGTCCCAATACATTACATCGTGTTGGTACTTCCAAAGTGATTTGTTTTCTATGTATGGAAACATAAATTTTATTCCTAGTTCTATATTTTTTCCATCACTGGTTGTAAAAACGAATAGATTGTCCTTTTTTGTAGATAATATTTGACAAATACTCGTCATCGCATCCAAATTAAATAAGGAATATCCATACGGTTTTGTTCTTTTTAATTCTAAAGGAAAACTACCGTCTTTCTCCATTTGATTGGGTAACAAGGTGTATTTATAGAAATTTCTACAAAAATCCATCGTTTTTTCATCACCAATTAAATCTGCAAAAGCGGCAACCTGCATTGTCCAACAAACACTGTGATTGTTTCCATTATCCCGTTCTGCAATTCCGTATTCGTGAGTGGTGATCCAGTTTAAATAATTAGAAAACCATAATTTAACAGTTGCTAAATCTGATACTGAAAGCATCCCTGAATTTTCAATTGCGTGAATTGCTTTAGTAACTTCAACCAAATGAACGGTATCAATAATTCCAATTCCTCTTCCTGTAGCAACACCTTTTATAGCTTGAGCATAAAGCAAATTTGGATTCATTTTGGTATCTTCATTTACAAACCAAGCTTTCAAATGTTGAGCTAATTTTTGAGCGTATTTATTATCATTGGTTAAAACATAGGCTGAAGCCAAAGCACCAGATAATTGACTAAAATGGATTAATGCATCGCGATGAAAGGTGAAATTTGCTGGGTTAGTCAAGCCATCTCTACGAATATAAGGGCCGCTTGGATTTTTATCATCCGGCCACCAATAATCCCCTTCAGAATAGAAATCATGTTTATTTCCAGCACTTCTTTCACAAAAAGAAGCTGTAATGGTTTTAGGAGTTTCTGATAAATAAACGTTGGCATTTTCAATTTCTCTACTTCTTTCAATAGCATTTAAGTCAAAAGCCATTTTCATATTGGAACAACTCAAAAGAGAAGCCCAACAAAATAAAATTAAAACTCTACTACTTAAATTTTTCATTTGAAAGAATTAAAAAAATTGATTATTTTTTAAATTTTAAATATTCCCCTTTGAAATTCTGGTTCAGAATATTCATTTCAATAAATTCTCCTTTTGAATTTGGAACTACTTCAATTGCAGCTTTTCCATTTGACATTTTAATCGATTCACTTCCAGTTGGAGTTCCTTGATTTTTCATAGTTGCACCACCAGATAAACATTGAAAATAAACGCGATCTTCATAATCTAAACAACGCATATTGTTTTTATCAACTGCAATTGCGGTTACTAAATAATTACCGTTCTTCATTTTCTCAGCTGATAACTTCAATCCATCTGCAGCTCCATTTTTAACATATCTGTAATTTACATCAAGATTATCGTTTACTTTTTTACCCTCTTTTGAAATACCTACGGCTACAAAATTATTTTTACCATCGGCAAAATTTACATCCCATGTTAATCCACAAGCTGGATAAGCGGTAATATCACGATTTTTTACTCCCAAAGAAACTCCGTTTAAAAACAACTCCACTTTAGGGCAATTACTGAAAACGCAAATTGTTCTTGGTGTGTTTTTAGGCCCTTGTCGATCTGTCCAAGTGTGCGATTCTATGTACGTAAATGGCTTTTCGCTCCAATAACTTTTAAATACATAATAAGCATCTTTAGGATTACCGTTTCTATCTACCAATCCTTTTTGATTCATATAAGGAATATCGTCTTCTGGGCGCAATGGTGTTGCAAAATCTTTAAATGCCCATTGCATATTTCCAACAAATGTTGGGTCGTTTTCTGAAATATGTAAATGCCAATCAAATAAATCAACGATATAATTTTCACTCCAATCCCCTATTTGAGCAATATTAGCCACTTTAGTTTGAACAATTGCTTCTTCCCAACCTTCCGTTTTTATTACCCCTTCGCCATTAATTGGATTTTCAGAATGTCTACCTACTTGACTGTCACCACCATATTCTGCATGGATAAAATGTTTGTAATCCAATTTATATTTGTCGATTGCTTTTTTGTAACTTTTGTAACTTCCAGAATACCATCCCGACCAAATTGAAGGAGAGAAAACGTCAACAATTTTTGAACCTTCTTCATATTTACGGATTACGGTTTTACGAGTAGGATCTAATTGATGAGCCATATTATTCAATTCGCTCAAAAAAGCAGTCATTTTTTTTGGATTATCTCCATCAGGAAAATCAGGCAACCAACCCATTTCGTTTCCTAAAGACCACAAAATAATTGAAGGATGATTGTAATTTTGATTGATCATTTCAACCAACATGTTTTTAGAATTCGTTTGCCATTCTGCATTTCCAATTCCACCACGACACCAAGGTAATTCGTCCCAAACTAATAATCCTAACTCATCACAAGCTTTATAAACCTCAGGATCTTGAGGATAATGTGCTAGTCTAACAAAATTAGCTCCCATTTCTTTAATGGATTCAAAATCTTTTCGGTGTTGCTCATTAGACATTGCCGCTCCTACCCCAGCCAATTCTTCATGACGATGTGTTCCACGAATTAAAACTCTTTTTCCATTAAGATAAAAGGGTCCGTTGTCTTTAAATTCGAACCATCTGAAACCAACTTTATCATCGACTTTATCTTTTTGAATTCCTTTTTCTAATAATGAAACTGAAACGGAATATAAATTAGGTTTATTAACGTCCCATAATTCAGGATTTTTAACTTCATTAAAATCAATTGAGGTTGTTTCTCCTGTAATTTTTCCTTTTTTCGTTGCAACAACTTTGCCTTTTGGATTGGTTAATTGAGCTGAATATTCAAAATCAGAAATTTTAGTTAAGTTTTTAGTAGTAGCAACAACTTTTAAAGTAGCCGATTTTTCAGAAACTTGAGGAGTAGTAATTTTAATATTATCAATGTTACTTTTTGACATAGAAAGTAACCAAACATCTCTTGTAATTCCTCCAAATATAATGAAATCACTTTTTTGAGATGGAATAACTTCAATATTATAACTGTTGTCAACACGAACCAAAACTTCATTATTACCTTCATGAATAAAATTGGTTATATCAAATGTAAAACCGATGTAACCTCCTATGTGCTCGCCAACTTGTTTTCCATTTACGTAAACATTCGTAGTAATATTAGCCCCTTCAAAGTATAATTTGTATAATTTATTGGAATCTATAGTTGCAATAGCTAGATTTTTTTTGAACCAACTAGCACTTCTTCTGTAACCTGGTTGATCGTCGGTAGCATCTTGATTGTTCCAAGTATAGGGTAAATTTAACGCCACCCAATTGGTCGCAGCATTTGCATCTGAACTATTTTTGGTATCGTTTTCAAGGTAATTCCAACCCAAATTAATATTCGTTTTAGATCTTTCTAAATTTTGGGCTTGAATAGCTGATAAACTAAATAAAAATAAAATAGTTAATACGTTAAGTCGGTTTTGTAAAAAATTAAATTTCATAAAATTAAAGAGATTGTTTTCTAATAATTGCTTCTAAAAAATAGTAATCAGCATAGTTAATCGGCTGATCTATTTCGTCTTTTTTGGGCCAGTTCCCAGTGCTGTGATCTAATAAAAATGGTACCTTAACATAATTGTTAAGAAGATATTTATCAGAACTTAGTGAATTTATAACCTTATTTGAGTAATCAAGATAAGATTTGTCTTTAGTAAAATTATACAATTCTATTAAAGCCGATGCCATAACCGCTGCTGAAGACGCATCACGAGGAGCATTCGGGATACTTGGATCTTTAAAATCCCAATACGGAATTCCGTCCTCTGGCATATTTATATTATTGATATAATATTTTGCCGTAGCTTCTGCTTGCTTTAAATATTCTTTGTTTTTGGTATAACGATAGCACATTGTAAAACCGTAAACTGCCCAAGAATGGCCTCTCGCCCACGACGATTCATCACTAAATCCTTGAAAAGTAGCTTTTTTTCTAACACCATTTGAAATTGTATCGTAATCAACTACGTGATAACAACTGTTGTCTTTTCTAAAGTGATTTTTAAGAGTTGTATTTGCATGTTGGATTGCAATGTTTCTAAAAGTTGGATCTCCCGAAATTTTTGATGCCTCAAATAGCAATTCGAGATTCAACATATTATCAATAATTACTGGGTAATCGAAAAGTTCTCTACTATGATCCCAAGATCTGATTGCACCGATTTTGGAATTGAATCTGGTAATTAACGTTTGGGCGCTTTTAACGATAATTTTCTTATACTTGTCATTATTTACAACTGTTAAACCTTTTCCAAAACTACTATATACTTTGAAACCCATATCGTGAGTAGTTCCGTTGTGTTTTTCTTTTTCAATAAAAGCATTCCAAACAGCTGCTTTTTCTTTGTATTTTACATCTCCAGTTAATTTATAAATTTGCCAAAGTGTACCTGGAAAAAAACCACTTGTCCAATCTTTAGATTTTACTTTTTTGAAAATTCCCGTTGAAAGATTAACGCTTCTTGGAATGGCAACAGAATCAACAGGGAAATCCAATAGATAGCTAAATCTTGCGCTTATGTTTTTATTTAGGGTTTTATCTGATGGCTTATTTTGTGCTTGAGAAGTAACAGACACTGACAAAAACAAACAGCCAAAAATTACAATTAAAAATCTCTTCATTTTCTATTTTCAAATTTTATAAACCACGATTAAATTAACCACAGTTTGTTGCGGAATATTAAATTCCTAGTATATCTTACAAATATAAAATGAGATTAGAATTCAATAATACAAAATAGGGTATTCAAAAATCCAAAATGGAAATAAAAACAATAATATTAGGCAATATTAGTATCGTTAGAGAATTTACTCTGATACTGTGAAGGAGTTTCTCCAAATTTCTTTTGGAAGCATTTGCTAAAATATTTAGGATTATTAAACCCTACTTTATAGCTTATTTGAGAGATATTAATTTTGTTTTGTTCTAATAATTGGGCAGCTCTTTTCATTCGAATTTCGTGAATAAATTCGTTCGGAGTAAAATTGGTCCACGCTTTAATTTTAGTAAATAGCATGGTTCGGCTCACGCCCAATTCTGCGCAAAAAAATGGAATATCAAATTGTTCATTGGAAATATTGTCTTCTACTACTTTGAATGCCTTCTTTAACAATTGTTCGTCAAGCGAAGAAACAGCAATTTCACTTGGTTTAAAACTATCTTCTGAAGAAAATTTAGCTTTGAGTCTTTGCTTGGAGACCAATAGATTTTTGATTCTTAGCTTAAATTCCATTAAATCAAATGGTTTGCTAATATAGTCATCAGCGCCACTTTCCAATCCTTCAATTTTATAAATCAACGAAGATCTTGACGTTAATAATATTACTGGAATGTGACTCGTTTTTATATTCTCTTTAATTTTAGCACACAATTCTGTTCCAACCATTTCAGGCATTATTACATCACTAACAATTAAATCAGGAATGAATTTTAATGCTTTTTTAAGACCGATTTCTCCATTTTCAGCAACAATAACGTTGTACTCTTTTTTAAGTAGGTTTTTCATAAAAGAACGAAGCACTTTATGATCTTCTACAATTAAAATGGTTAACTTTTCTTCACTAACTTCTATATCGCTAATATCCTCTTGATCGATGTTTTGAGAGTTCTCTAATTGAACTTCATATTGTGCTACATCATCACTGATTTTAAAGTCTTTAATGATTTCTTTTTCAGATAGGTGGCTTTTACCCAATTTCATAACCACTTTGAAAATTACTCCTTTGCTAGGTTTATTAACCACACTTATAATACCTTTGTGAAGGTTTACAATGTTCTTTACTATGGATAAACCAATTCCAGTTCCTTTGTTGTAATTTACTTGAACCTCATTATTAGTTGGGATTTCAAAAAATAAATCAAAAATTTTGTCTACATACTCTTTGGCGATTCCAACTCCATTATCATCAACTTCAATTATTACTTCATTTTTTTCTTTTTTAATTCTGACGATAATCTCTCCGCCTTTTGGGGTATATCTGAAGGCATTTGAAATTAAATTATAGAAAACACGTTCCAATTTCAATCGGTCAAAATAGACTATTATTTCTTCATCTGAAGATTCAAATGTATATTTATAACCGCCATCTTTTGCATATTCAGTGAATGATAAAAAGATCTCTTTGACATATTTTACAATATTTCCTTCAGCAGCTTCAAGATTAAATTGGTTGGTTTCATACTTTCTAAAATCCATTAATCTGTTGATCAATTTCAATAGATGATTAGCACTACTTTCAATAACAAGTAGCTTTTTATACATTTCATTTGTGCCATTATAATTCAACAAAATTTGCTGTAAAGGACCTAAAATAAGAGTTAATGGAGTTCTAAACTCGTGAGAAATATTGGTAAAAAATTGAAGTTTCGCGTTATTATCTTCTTTACTTCTTTCATTTTCTCTATATTCCAAAAGCAATTCTTGGCGCAATTTTTCTTTTGATTTTACAATCCAAACAAATCCATATAATGAAGCCCAAATTAACAATAGATAAATAGAAATTGCCCACCAACTTTTCCAAGGGGCAGGTTTTACAACAATTTCTAATGTCGTAGGGATTTCATTCCAAACCCCGTCATTGTTAGCTCCTTTAACTTCAAAGGTATAAGTTCCAGAATTTTGAATTGTAAAAGTGGCAAATGTACTTGAAGTTGTTGTCCACTCATTATCCAATCCAACTAATCGATAAGAATATTGATTATTTGTAGAATTAATAAAGTTTGGAGTAGCAAAATTTATTGTGAAATTGGCTTTATCGTAACTTAAAGTTAGCGTTTTAGTATAAGAAATTGATTTTTCAAGAATATCATTTTCATTGGCAACATTAATCGATTTATTTGCAATTTTAAAATCGGTTAATATTACTTGTGGAGAATATTTATTTACCGGGAGTTTCTTTGTGTCAAAATAAGTAATTCCTGATGGTCCACCATAATAGAATTTGGTATTCCCCAATTTTAGAAAGGCATTGTCATTGAATTCATTACTGACTAAACCTGATTTTTGATCATAAACAAAGCTAATTTTGGTTTTTAAATTGTATTTGATAATTCCAAAATTGGAACTCATCCACAAATTACTATTATCATCTTCAGAAAGAGAGTGAATAGAAGTTACCTCAAAATCGTCTTTTTTAATATTGATTTTATTAAAATTAGAACCATCATAAACGTAAAGACCTTTAGCTTTAGTTCCTACCCAAATTTTATCTGATTTATCTTGGTAAAGGGACAAAATATCATCTCCAGAAAGTAATTTATTATCAAAGAAATAGTGCTTAATATGGTAAGTATTATTATCAAAATCATTGAGATTAATAACGTTTAAACCACTTTGAGTTCCAATCCACAAATTATCTTTTTTATCAATTAAAAGTGCTCTTACACGATTATTGGTTAAAAAATTATCGAAATAATTATCGTTTCCTATCATTTGATAGGTTTTAGAATTACTATCGTATCGAATTAATCCTTTTCCAAAAGTTCCAATCCATAAAATTCCTTCTTTACGACCTCTTTTTATTACATAAACACCTGATTCTTTAAGGATGCTTTTTAAATTTGGATTAATTAATTCATTTATAAATTTCTTCGATTTTGTATCATAAGCAGCTATTCCTTCTGTAAAAGTTCCAATCCAAAGAATACCAGAATTGGATAAATACAATGATTTTACATTATTTACAGCAACTCCATTTATTTTGGAAGTTAAGCCTGTTTTGCTATCCAAAACGGTAATTCCACCTCCTTCAGTTCCAATATATATTGAATTTGAATTTGATGCTAATGAACTTACTACATCATAACTCAAAGAACTTAATCCAGAATTCTGATTGATATTTGTAAAATTATTATTGGACTCATCCCAAAAACTAATGCCGTTATAATAAGAGCCTATCCAAACAGAACCTTTCTTATCGGTAAAAACAGCTTTTATTTTTCCGAAGCTCAATTTTTTATCAAGATTATTATAAACCTTAATTACGTTCCCACTTTTCTGAATTGTAAATAAACCTTCATAAGTTCCTACCCAGGCAACCCCACTTTTATCAAAATCAATAGTTCTAACATCAGAATCCGCAAGATTTTGAGAATATTGAACAAATTTATTTGTTATTAAATCTAATTTTAAAAGTCCATTTTGTTTGGTTGCAACGAAAATAGTTCCGTTTTTATCTTCTTTAATGTCTTGAATATAAAGACTTTCATCATTGGAACTATAAAATTCTTTAAATACAAAAGAACTGCCTTTTCTATCAACTAACTGACACAAACCTCTTGCGGTTCCAACCCAAATAGCTCCTTTTTTGGTTTTATAAACGGACAAAACAAAATTGTTGGGTAAGCTTGAGGAGTTTTTTGAATTGTGTAAAACCGAAATAAATTTTTGAGTAGATTTGTTTAATATTGACAAACCACCAGCTGTAGCAATCCAAATTTCATTATCAATTTCTTTAATATTCCAAATGGTATTATTGCATAAGGAATTCGCTGAATTTCCATGAAAATAATGTTTGAAAACATTGGAAACTGGATTGTAAAAATTTAAACCATTATAAGTTCCTACCCATAAATTTCCACTTTTATCACCTTCTATTGAAAGAATATCGTTGTTACAAATGGTTAAAGAATCTTTAGGATTATTTCTAAAAACTGTAATATTACTTCCATCATATCTGTTCAAACCATCGCGAGTTCCAAACCACATTTGACCTTTTAAATCTTGATGAATTGCAATCACAGAGCTTTGTGAAAGCCCATTTACTGTAGTAATGTTTTTTAATCTGTAAAGACTAGATTGAGAAAAACATTGTACAGAAAGGAAAATAAAAAAAATATAATAGAGGGCTTTTTTCATTTATTATTTACAATCAACACTGAAATTATATAGTGAAATTAACACTTATATTGTTGATAAACAAAGAAATTTATTTTAATCGTTTTTTTAATTGATAATAATACAATGAAGGAATTTTTGACATGGGTTTATTTACAAAATCGATGAATGCATCGGGACCATATTTTACAGAGAATGTTCTATTTCCGTTTACTCCAATAATTCTAGCAAATGGACCTTCTTCCATTCCGTTGAGTTCAATCGGAGAATTATTAGTACCATTTACATCAATATTGATATTCCAAAAAGTAGAATACGCTCCATGTGAAGGTTTCCAATAACCCGCGCCACCTCCAGCAAAAAGTGGATACGTGTTGGATTTATCTGCATCAAAATGAACTTTTATATTATCAAATAAATTTTGATGATTGGCTCCTGCATGTTGGTCTAAATCAGGATCTGTAAAAATTTCACAATTTTCATAAACATTTTTTGTAGCAAAAGTATTGAAACTCAAAGGATGAACTGCTTTGTTATAAACCTTTAAATTTTCTACCAAAACATTATGAACTCCACCCATTTCAACAGTGTAATGTGCGATATTTTTTCCTTCCGTTACTATATCTTTAATGGTTACGTTGGCAATTTCTTCAGTTAAAATTCCGCTTTCGGCGTTATTAATTGTAACATCCTGAACCCAACTATTAAATAAACGAGTTAAAAAAACACCATTATAACCTTGTTCTAAATGATGTGCAACCCTTGCTGCATCAGGAAAACTAATTCTTAAATGTTCAATACCAACTTCTGATAAATGTTTCCATTCAACCAAAAGTGCTTCATAATTTGGTTTAATATCAAGCAACAACGGCGTTTTAATTGTTATTTTATTTTTGGATATCGAAACAATTTCAACTTGTTGACGCACCAATGCTAAATTAGGTTGTTTCCAGTGGGAATAACCAATTTTAGTTTTAGAATTTCTATATAATGCTTCTATGATTTCTCCTTTCTCTCCCTCTTTATTGAATAAATCCAATTCAACTACATCACCAACTTTCAATCCTTTTATATCAGAAACTACAAACTCTTTTTCTCCACGGTTACCTTTAATTACTTTTGCAAAAACGTTAGGAGGTGTTTCATATTTCTCCATATAAGATTTTACCCTTTGATTCGGAACCTGTGTCCAAATAAATCCTCCAGACCAAGCAAATTGTGAAAATGGTAAATCGATATTGTTTTCTTTTTCAACTTGTCTTTTGCCTGTTGATGTTAAATATTCTCTTAACTCAGCTAATGATTCTTGATCTTTTAAATACATCATTGGTCTAGGACAGAAAATCTCTGTTCCTTGAGCACCTGAACCAGCACCTCTTAGTACAAAATTACTTCTTTCAATATAGAGAATATCGCTCAAAATTATTTTACCAGCTGGTAATTGAAGAACTACATTTCCAGCAACTTCATTAGCTGCTTTAAAGGCTTTAAGTAACGCTTTAGAATCATCTAAATTATCATTTGCTTTAACGCCAAAATCGGTTGCTAAAATTACTTTTTCTTTAATTTCAGGCAAACTAATATTTCCAAAATGATAACCTGCATAACTGAAATCAGGTAAGAAATTTATAGAAGCAACCTCTTTTTTGCTAATTATATCTGGAATATCTTGAGCTAGAACTTGTTGAAAATTAAAACACAAAACTAGAATTAGTCCACCAAAAAATAACGATTTACTATTGAATTTTGAATATAATTGGTTCATTTGCATGACATTAAATAAATAATAAAAATTACAAATTGGTAATTGGACTGTATTTTGGAACTAATAATTTCATTACAGACCAAGCGATTAAATAAGCAACGGCACAAACGATAAACATGATTGTATAACCGGTTTGAATTTGACCTAAACTATCGTAATAATCGAATAAATAACCACCCATTTTAGATACTAAAACACCACCTAATCCTCCTGCCATTCCACCAATTCCAATGATAGAGCCAATAGCTTTTTTTGGAAACATATCGGAAACTGTTGTAAAAATATTTGCTGACCAAGCTTGGTGAGCAGAAGCTCCAACGCCTATTAAAATAACCGGAATCCAAAAAGTAAAATGTCCTAATGGTTGTGCTAATAATACTACTAATGGGAACAATGCAATTAAAAACATGGCTTTCATTCTTCCTTCATAAGGGTTGTATCCTTTATTGATAAAGTACATAGGAAACCAGCCTCCACCGATACTTCCCACCATGGTCATACTGTATAAAACAGCTAATGGCAGAACAATATCCGTTCCTTTCATTCCAAATTGTGCTTCTAAGTATTTAGGTAACCAGAATAGGAAAAACCACCAAATTCCATCGGTCATGAATTTTCCAAATACAAAAGCCCACGTTTGTTTGTAACCTAATAGTTTGAACCAAGCCACTTTTTCCTCAGAGGGAGTTTCTGTTTTTTCTGACGCTTGTGATTCTTCATCATGAATATAATCGTATTCTGCTTTTGATAATTTCTTTTGTTCAGATGGGATTTCATATAACAAATACCAGAAAATAATCCAAATAAAACCAATTGCTCCAACTAATATAAAAGCAAATTCCCAACCATAATTTACTGCAATTACAGGAACCGTAAGTGGCGCTAAAATAGCTCCTACATTAGAACCAGAATTAAAAATACCCGTTGCAAGCGAACGTTCCTTCTTAGGAAAATACTCTGCAACTGCTTTAATTGCAGCAGGAAAATTTCCAGATTCTCCAAAACCTAAAACCGCACGAGACAACATAAATCCAGCTATTGATATTGGAACAGCACCTACTCCAATCCAAACCATAAAAGTAGAAAAAGCAGTTCCTACAGGCAACGAATAAGCGTGCATAATTGCTCCAATTGACCAAACAGTAATGGCTAAAATATAACCCTTTTTAGTTCCTAATTTATCAATTATTCTTCCTGCAAAAAGCATAGAAATAGCGTAAATAAATTGAAAAACAGCGGTAATATTTGCATAATCAGAATTGGACCAGCCAAATTCTTCAGATAAACTTGGTGCTAAAAGACTCAACACCTGACGGTCTAAATAATTTACTGTAGTTGCAAAGAATAGCAAACCACAAATGGTCCATCTGTATTTTCCGATTGGTAAATTGGTTTCTTTCATTGAAATTTTATTGGTTTTGGTTAGTTTATTTAAAAGTAATTAGGTTAATCTATTTCAAAATAGGCAACAGCGTTTTTATAACAAATATTTTCCACCATTGTTCCTATAAGTTGCATATTATTTGGTAACTCTCCTTTTTGAATTTCATCTCCAAGAACATTGCACAATATACGTCTAAAATATTCATGTCTAGGGAAAGAAAGGAAACTACGAGAATCGGTTACCATTCCTACAAAACGACTTAATAAACCGAAGTTAGAAAGTACATTTAATTGTTTTTCCATGCCGTCTTTTTGGTCTAAAAACCACCAAGCGGCACCGTATTGCATTTTTCCTGCTATTTTTCCATCGTTAAAATTAGCTGCCATAGAGGCAAACATTTCACTATCACGAGGGTTTAAATTATAAACAATAGTTTTAGTTAAAGCATCGTTTTTACTGAGTTTTCCATAGAATTTACTCATATTATCAGCCATGTTTAAATCGCCCAGAGAATCAAAACCTTGATCTGGCCCTAATTCTTGTAACATTTTTGCATTATTATTTCTAATTGCACCTACGTGAAATTGTTGCGCCCAAGATTTGGCTTTATTCATTGATGCCAATTCAAATAAAACAGCTGATTTGTATTTATTAACTTCTAAATCAGATGGCGATTTTCCTTGCAATGCGTTTTGAAAAATAGAATTCACTTCTTCATCAGTGAAGTTTTCACCATAAAAAGTAGTATGTCCATGATCAGATATCCTACAACCCATTTCATGAAAAAAATCATGTCTATCTTTTAATGCTTCGATTAATTTTGAAAAATCTGGAATTGAAAAACCCACTGATTGCTCTAATTTTTTGATCCATTCAACAAATGCTTGTCCTTTTTCAATTTCTGTAGCTTTATCCGGACGAAAGGATGGAAGAACTTTTATTTCAAAATTATCGTTTTTAATTTTCTTATGATATTGTAAATCGTCAGTTGGATCATCTGTTGTACCAACCACTTTTACGTTCATTTTAAGAAGAATATTTCTAATACTATATTCTGGTTTTTTTAATAAAGCAGTTGCTTCATTATAAATTGTTTCTGCAGAATTGGAATCCAATAAAGTGGTGATCCCAAAATAATTTTTTAATTCTAAATGAGTCCAATGGTACAAAGGGTTTCTTAAAGTATTTGGAACTGTATCTGCCCATTTAAGAAATTTTTCATAATCGCTTGCATCTCCGGTGATGTATTTTTCATCAATACCATTGGCGCGCATGGCTCTATATTTATAATGATCACCTTCAATCCATATCTGAGTTAAATTCTCAAATTGTCTGTCTTCTGCAATGTCTTTTGGAGATAAGTGACAGTGATAATCGAATATAGGTTGCGTTTTTGCATAATTGTGATACAGCGTTTTAGCCGCTTCACTGTGTAACAAAAAATCATCGGTAATAAAACTATTTTCAGCCATTATAAATTAAAATAAACTTTTCTCGATTCCCATTTCTAAACCACGTAATTCTGCTAAACCTCTTAAACGACCAATTCCAGAATAACCTGGATTTGTTTTTTTGTTCAAATCATCTAACATTTGGTGTCCGTGATCAGGACGCATTGGAATGATTCTTTTGGTTTCTTTTTGCTTTTTCAAAATTGATTTCACTACTTCATACATATCCACGTCACCCTCTAAATGATTGGCTTCATAGAAATTTCCTTCTTCATCTCGTTGCGTACTTCTAAGGTGAATAAAATTCATTTTTGCACCATGACGGTCTACAATTCCAGGTAAATCATTGTCGGCGATTACACCGTAAGACCCTGTACACATACAAAATCCGTTTGAAGGAGAATCGATAGCATTTAGTAATTGAATTAAATCCGCTTCTGTACTAACCACTCTTGGTAAGCCTAAAATTGGATAGGGAGGGTCATCAGGATGAATCGCCATTAATACGCCTACACTTTCTGCAACTGGGATAATCTCACGAAGAAAATAATATAAATTTTCTTTCAATTTATTTGCATCAATACCATCATATCCTTGGAGTACTTTTAAGAAATCTTCAACCGTGTATGATTCTTCAGCTCCTGGTAAACCGGCGATAATATTTTGTTGTAATTTGATTTTATCGGCATCAGATAATTTTTCGAAAGTCGCTTTTGCTTTGGCTTTTTGAGCATCAGTATACGTATTTTCAGCTCCTGGTCTTTTTAAGATAAACAATTCAAAAGCTGCAAATTCATTGATATCAAATCGTAAAGCTTTTGATCCGTCCGGCATTTCATAAGATAAATCGGTTCTAGACCAATCCAATACCGGCATGAAATTATAACATACAATGTTCACTCCACAAGTAGCTAAATTTCTGATACTTTGCTTGTAGTTTTCTATGTATTTTAAATAATCACCCGATTGTTTTTTGATATCTTCATGAACAGGAATACTTTCTACAACAGAAAATGTTAATCCTGCCGCTTCCACTTCCTTCTTTCTCTTCATGATTTCATCCACTTCCCACACTTGTCCATTTTTAATATGATGCAAAGCGGTAACAATTCCTGTTGCACCTGCTTGTTTAGCATCAGATAATTTCACAGGATCATTTGGTCCGTACCATCTCCATGTTTGTTCCATAACTTATGTAAATAAAATTTATACTATTTTAAACTCCACTATATGCGCTAAAACCACCATCAATTGGGATTACTACCCCAGTTACAAAAGAGGTTGCATCATCACATAAATACAACGTGGTACTTACTAGATCTTCTGGTTCACCAAATCGTCCCATTGGAGTTTGATCTATGATTGAATTTCCTCTAGGAGTTAAATCGCCGTTTTCAGTTGTTAATAATGCACGGTTTTGATCCGTTAAGAAAAATCCTGGCGCTAAAGCATTCACACGAATTCCAACTTTTGAAAAATGCACTGCTAACCATTGTGTAAAGTTAGATACAGCAGCTTTTGCTCCACTGTACGCAGGGATTTTTGTTAAAGGAGTAAAAGCATTCATAGATGAAATATTCAAAATACTACATCCTTTTTTACCTATCATGTCTTTAGAAAAAACTTGTGTTGGTAATAAAGTTCCAATGAAATTCAAATTGAATACGAATTTTATTCCTTCAGCATCCAAATCAAAAAAAGTTTTAAAACCTTCGGTGGTATTGTGCAGGTCTTCTTCTAGTAAAAATGGATTAGAAGTAGTTCCTAATGGGTGATTTCCTCCTGCTCCGTTTATCAATATATCACAACTTCCTAATTTATCATTTACTTCTTTCTTTGCTGCTTCTAATGATTCTTTTTCCAATACATTGGCAGCTACACCAATTGCTTTTCCTCCAGCTGCGTTGATTTCATTTGCAACCTGCTCTGCAGCTTCTTTTTTCAAATCCAATAAAGCTATTTGGTGACCCTGTTTTGCCAAAGCTTTCGCTAATGTGCTACATAAAACTCCACCAGCACCTGTAATTACTATTGTTTTCATCTAATTTTTATTTTATTGATTGAATTAAGCTTAAAACTGCTTTGGTTTCTGATTCGATAGTGGCATAATCTTTATCAGCCATTAATTGTTTGCTGATTAATTTGCTTCCCATCCCAACAGCAGAAACGCCTGCTTTAAACCATCCTTCGATATTTGGTCTTGTCGTATCCACTCCGCCTGTTGGCATGAACAGCAATTTAGGAAAAATATCTTTAATTCCACTCAAAAAATCCGGTCCTAGCATGTTTCCTGGGAACAATTTAATGAATTTCACCCCTGCATTCTCGGCAGCGATAATTTCTGTTGGAGTCATACATCCTGGGCTGTACAATACTTCTTTGCTTTTTAAAAATGCAGCAACTTCTGGAACAAATCCAGGGCTAATGAAAAAATCAGCTCCTACTTCAAAATATTCCTGTGCTTGTTGTAGGTTTTTTATGGTTCCTATTCCTAATAATAAATCGGGCATTTCAGCATTTCTAATTTCAACCATTTTAGTGAAATTACTTAGTGCTGCTTCACCACGACTGGTGTATTCTATCGCTTTTATTCCTGCTCGGTACAAAGCTCTTAAAATTTCAATAGTCACTTCTTGGTCGGCATTGAAATAAAGCGGTAGCATTCCTTGGGCTACAATTGCATCCGATACTTGTTGGATCTTACTCATTATTTAGATTTTAACTTTTATAACTATTTTTCTTATTTCGCCTTCGCCAATCATCGG
>CALPLL020000008.1 GCA_943324395.2 Rhizobium sp. Q54 | reverse complement strand
GCCAGTTCTCCAAAAGGACGGTCCAATGATAATTATTGCTGGTGCTGGTTCAGGAAAAACAAGAGTTTTAACCATTAGAATTGCTTATCTAATGAGTTTGGGCGTTGACGCTTTTAGTATTTTGGCATTAACATTCACGAACAAAGCAGCTCGTGAAATGAAAAAAAGAATCTCTGATATTGTTGGAACTAACGAAGCAAAAAATCTTTGGATGGGAACTTTCCACTCCGTTTTTGCAAGAATTCTTAGATCGGAATCTGATAAATTGGGTTACCCTTCCAATTTTACCATTTATGACACTCAAGATTCAGTAAGATTAATTTCTGCAGTTATTAAAGAAATGCAGTTGGATAAAGACATCTACAAACCAAAACAAGTATTAAGTAGAATTTCCTCTTACAAAAATAGTTTGATTACGGTTAAGGCTTATTTCAATAATCCAGAATTAATGGAAGCCGATGCGATGTCAAAAAAACCTCGATTAGGAGAAATATATCAAAATTATGTAGATCGTTGTTTTAAATCTGGCGCTATGGATTTTGATGATTTGCTTTTAAAAACCAACGAATTATTGAATCGTTTCCCTGAAGTTTTAGCAAAATACCAAGACCGATTTAGATATATTCTAGTTGATGAGTACCAAGATACCAATCATTCTCAATATTTAATTGTTCGAGCATTATCAGATAAATTTCAGAATATTTGTGTGGTAGGTGATGATGCGCAAAGTATTTATGCTTTTCGTGGAGCCAATATCAATAACATCTTGAATTTCCAAAAAGATTATGAAGGCGTTAAAACCTATCGATTGGAGCAAAACTATCGTTCTACCAAGAATATTGTTGAAGCTGCCAATTCTATCATTGAAAAAAATAAAACCAAATTGGACAAAATCGTTTGGACAGCAAATGATTCTGGAAATAAAATTCGAGTGCATCGTAGTTTAACCGATGGGGAAGAAGGCCGATTCGTTGCAAGTACCATTTGGGAACAGAAAATGCAAAACCAAATGATGAACGGGCAATTTGCCATTTTATATCGAACCAATGCACAATCTAGAGCAATGGAAGATGCCTTGCGAAAAAAAGATATTCCGTATCGAATTTATGGAGGTTTGTCCTTCTATCAAAGGAAAGAAATAAAGGATGTTTTATGTTATTTGCGTTTAATTATCAATCCTAAAGACGAAGAAGCATTAATTCGTGTTATCAATTATCCGGCGCGAGGAATTGGTGATACTACAGTAGAAAAATTAACTATAGCAGCCAATCATTACAAAAGATCAATATTTGAAGTAATGCAAAACATTGATAAAATTGATCTAAAACTTAATTCTGGTGCAAAGCAAAAGCTAACTGATTTTGTGACGATGATTCAAAGTTTTCAGGTGATTAATGAAAATCAAGATGCTTTTTATATTGCCGATCATGTAGCTAAAAAAACAGGATTGGTTCAAGAATTGAAAAAAGATGGAACTCCTGAGGGAATTGCTAAAATTGAAAATATTGAAGAATTATTAAACGGTATTAAAGATTTTACCGAAGGCCAAAAAGAAATTGATGGAGCTCGTGGTGCTTTAGGTGAGTTTATGGAAGATGTAGCTTTGGCCACCGATTTAGATAAAGATACTGGCGATGAAGATCGTGTGGCTTTAATGACCATTCACTTGGCAAAAGGATTGGAATTTCCAACCGTTTTTGTTGTGGGAATGGAAGAAGATTTATTTCCTAGTGCAATGAGTATGAGCACCCGAAGTGAATTAGAGGAGGAACGCAGATTGTTTTATGTGGCTTTAACTCGTGCGGAACACCAAGCGTATTTAACGTATGCGCAATCGCGTTACCGTTGGGGAAAATTAACAGATAGTGAACCTTCCCGATTTATTGAAGAAATTGACGGTCAATATTTGGAATATTTAACTCCAGAAGAAAATAATTATAGGTACAAACCAATGATTGATAGCGATATTTTTGGTGATGTCGATAAATCAAAATTGCGTTTGGCTAAGCCAATAGGAGGAACGCCACCTAAACAATATGGTGATGAACAACCGGCAACTGTTAGAAATTTAAAACCAGTAAATTCAAATGCTCCTTCAGGTGCAGCCAATTTATTTGACAATAAATTAACGATTGGAAATTTAGTAATGCACGAACGTTTCGGAAAAGGGGAAGTCATTAACTTAGAAGGTGTAGGTGCAGATAAGAAAGCAGAAATCAAATTTGAAGTCGGAGGTATCAAAAAATTATTACTTCGTTTTGCAAAATTGGATGTAATCGGATAAACGCTTAATTCTAATATCTTAAATCTAAATTCTTAAATTTTTAATGGCTCAATTCATAAAAATATACGAAAACAATCCCAATGAAGTCGCTATTAAAAAAGTGGTTGAGGTATTGAAAAATGGTGGTTTGGTGATATATCCAACAGATACCGTTTATGGCTTGGGCTGTGATATTACCAATACCAAAGCTTTGGAGCGCATTGCGAAAATAAAAGGAGTGAAGTTGGAAAAAGCCAATTTTTCATTTGTATGCTCTGATTTAAGTCATATTTCCGATTACATTAAACAAATAGATACCGCAACATTTAAAATTCTAAAAAGAGCTTTACCAGGACCTTATACTTTCATTCTCCCAGGAAATAATAATTTACCAAAAGAATTTAAGAAAAAAACTACGGTAGGAATCCGAGTTCCCGATAATGCAATTGCTTTAGAAATTGTACGTCAATTGGGAAATCCAATCGTTTCAACATCCATTCATGATGAAGATGAAGTTTTGGAATATTCTACCGATCCAGAATTGATTTTTGAGAAATGGCAAAACCTTGTCGATTTAGTAATTGATGGAGGTTATGGCGATAATATTGGTTCAACCATTATTGATTTATCAGAATTTGAACCAGTGGTTATTAGAGAAGGAAAAGGAAGTTTGGATATTCTTTAAGCAGTTTTTAATTTGATATTTATAAAAAAAAACGTCTTGAATTTTCAAGACGTTTTTGTATTTCTGAACAAACTAACAGCTGTTAGCTAAAAGCGATGTTACTGTTTCTTCATTTCTTTTTCGATCATTTCGTAAAATTCGTCGATTTTAGGAAGAATTACAATACGAGTTCTTCTATTGATTGCTCTATTTGCAACTGAATTATTTTCAACTAACGGAACAAATTCCCCACGTCCAGCAGCAATTAACTGTTTTGGATTTACTTTTAAATCTTTAGTTAAAACTCTAACAATTGCAGTAGAACGTTTCGCGCTCAAATCCCAGTTGTCAATTAATATGTTGTTACCAATGAACGGAACATTATCAGTGTGGCCTTCAACCATACATTCAAATGTAGGTTTTTCATTTATAATTTTAGCTACTTTAGCAAGTACTTCTTTTGCACGATCACTAACTAAATAACTTCCACTTTTAAAAAGTAATTTATCAGCAATTGAGATGAAAACAACTCCTTTTTCTACATTTACTTCAATATCTGGATCGGTAACTCCTACAGAACTCTTAATACTGGTAACCAATGCTAAAGTAAGACTATCTTTTTTGGTTAAAGCATCCTGCATTCTAGAAATTTTAATGTCTTTTTCTTTAATGGTTTCTAACGCTTTTTCAATATTTTGAGCTCCTTTTGTAGATAATGTAGTCATATTATCCATGTTTTGAATCAGATTCTGATTGTTTTTCTTTAGAAATTCAATTTGACTTGCAAGAGCATCTTTTTCAGTATTACAAATGTTTAATTTAACTGTGCAAGAATTTAATAAATCTTGAATTTCTTTGTTTTTTGCCTCCAAGGCAACAAATTTTTTCTTTGATACACAAGAAGTTGTCAACAAAGCGACCAACGATAATGCTAAAATGATTCTTTTCATGAGGTTTTTATTTTTTACAAAACTAAAGAAAATAATTATATGATTTGTTAAAAAAAATTCAAAAATTATGTTTGTTTGTTACATAATAATCATAAACAATACTATTTTTTTTAAAATAGGATTTTGCTTGAAAATTATCTCGCTTTTTTAAATTTTTATTAATCAAATGGTAGTAATGAAAATGAGCTTTTAGTATTGAAAATAAATGTGCAAATTTACCCTGAAATAAAAATCGAATTCCAGCAATCCCATCCAAAAGCATTCGGATAAAAATAATTTGAAATAGTTTTTCTTTAGGTAAGTTCTTGGTCAACATTAACAAGGAGTTTCGAAAGTTCAAAAATGTTTTTTTAGGATTTTCTTCGTTTAATGTTGCTCCTCCAACATGGTAAATGGTAGATAAACCATTGTATTTTATAGTGTAATTTTTATTGATTGCACGCCAACACAAATCAATTTCTTCTTGGTGAGCAAAGAAATCGTTATCAAAGCCATTTAATTCTTTATAAACCGTACTTCGTATAAAAAAACAAGCTCCTGAGGCCCAAAAAATTTCGCAATTATCATTGTAGTGTCCTTGGTCTTTTTCAATAGTTTCAAATATCCGCCCTCGACAAAAAGGGTAGCCGTATTTATCTATAAAACCTCCGCCAGCACCAGCATATTCAAAATAATCTTTTCGTTTATAATCTAATATTTTAGGTTGAATAATCGCTGTTTTTGGTTCGTTTTTAAATGTTTCTAGTATTGGTTGCAACCAATTAGGTGTCACTTCAACATCAGAGTTTACTAATGCAAAAATATCAGCATCTACATTCTTTAAGGCTACATTATAACCTTTGGCAAATCCAAAGTTATATTCGTTTTTAATGATTTGTACTGATGGGAAATGAGTGCTAGTAAATGAAATCGAGTCATCTGTAGAGGCATTATCTGCAAGATAAACAGTTGCTTCAGGAGAATTTTGAACAACAGAAGGAAGAAACTGTTCTAACAATTTCTTTCCGTTCCAATTAAGAATTACAACTGCAATTTTCATATATTAATATTCAGGTAAATCAGCTAGAAAATCATATTTTTCATTTTCATAATCCATTTTGCAAAAGTAATGATTAAGTCCGTTAGTTACCATTAAATAATCTGCATTTAAAGTCATATTGTATCTTGCGATTTGATCAAAAGTACTTTGAGTAATTTTGACCTCCGGAGCTTTACATTCCACTAATATGTTAATATTTCCATCCGGTTTAAAAACAACTACATCGTATCTTTTGGTTAGATTATTGATTTTTAATAATTTTTCAACGTTAATATGTGACTTTGGATATTTTTTATCTTGTAATAAAAACTGCACTACATGTTGGCGAACCCATTCCTCAGGTGTGATAATTATAAATTTTTTCCTAATTTCATCGAAAATAGCTACTTTATTTTCACTATTTTTGAATCGGAATGAATAAGTTGGAAATTGCAATTGCTTCATATAGCAAAAGTAAGACTTTTTCAATAGAGAAAAAAAAGAATAGATTTTTGGTAATTTTAAATCTAAAATCTAAAATCTAAAATCATAAATCCCTATGGATGAGGTTGTAAAAATTGTAAATGACATTAAAGCGGGAAATATAAAACCCATCTATTTTTTAATGGGCGAGGAAGCATATTATATAGATAGACTTTCAGATTACATTGAAAAAAATGTACTTACGGAAGAAGAAAAGGGATTTAATCAAACGGTTCTTTATGGTCGGGATGTTACCGTTGAAGATATTGTTTCAGCAGCAAAACGTTATCCAATGATGGCTGAAAGACAAGTAATTATTGTTAAAGAAGCGCAAGATTTAGCTAAAACAATTGACAAATTTGAAAGTTATGCTTCTGACCCAATGCCGACAACAGTTTTGGTACTTTGTTATAAATACAAAACACTTGACAAACGAAAAAAGGTAACCAAACTTTTTGAGAAGACAGGATTGGTATTTGAAGGTAAAAAATTATATGAAAACCAAGTTGGCCAATGGATTACCAGAGTTTTACAAGCCAAAAAATATTCCATAGAACCAAAAGCATCTGCTATGCTTGTTGAGTTTTTAGGTACCAGTTTAGAAAAGATCAATAACGAATTAGAAAAGCTTCAAATTATTTTGCCGGTTGGAAGTACTATTTCTGCCAATGATATTGAAGAAAATATAGGCTTCAGTAAAGATTATAATATTTTTGAATTACGAAAAGCAATCGGAGAAAAGAACCAGCTTAAATCGTATAAAATTGCACAGTATTTTTCAGAAAACCCCAAAGACCATCCTCTAGTAATGACAACGGGAATGTTATTTAGTTTCTTTGTACAATTGCTTCAATATCATGGTTTAAATAATAAAAATCCTAATAATGTGGCAGCAATTTTGAAGGTAAATCCTTTTTTTCTTAAGGATTACGATGTGGCATTGAGAAATTACCCAATGAAAAAGGTAAGTAAAATTGTAACACTTCTAAGGGAAATTGATGTTAAAAGCAAGGGTGTAGGAGCTAATGCATTACCCCAACACGAGTTATTAAAAGAAATGTTGGTTGGGATTTTTAATTAATTCAATCAATTATTACCAATACAATTACATTTGTTATAAGAACTATTTTAACGATATTTGCAATCAAATTTTTAAAATTCAGGTATGAGAATGAATAAAAATACAGTTTTGGGTTGGGCAACCTTATTAATGGTAATTATGGGTTTGTTGCTTATAGGATTGGGAGTTTTTAAATACAGTGAAATATCTGGGTGGGGCTTTGTAGCAGCTGGAGTTGGTTTTCTTGCTAATGCCTGGGTTTTTAATGCTTTGAAAGGAAGGATATAAAATAATCAATTGCAATTTCAATTTCAAAAATTAATTATAATTCTAAAAAACACTGAATGTCTGTAGCTTATAAAATTATAATTGCCGACAATCTTTTTTAAGTATTTTATTATATACCAAAAACTTTCAAAACCTTATTTGATTTATTAAATATAATTTTTGTGCATTTCATAAAAATTCCTTTACAACTTGTTTATGAAATATACCTATTTAATAAAAGCTATTCTTAACTTACTTTTGTAATAAAATCAAATTATACCAAACCCTAATTTTTAGAATTTTATTGAGTTTGGTATAACTCAATAACTTTCTTATTGCTTTGTATAAATTGCAAATGATGTACTTCCGGTTTGATACATTTTAACATGTGTTGCATCAATGAATTCATAATTGCCAGTTTCTTGGGTGCCATTTGACAAAGTCCAAGTCCCAGTTGTCCCAGTTGCCGTCCAAGTACATATTTCAGAACCCGAATACTGTTGGGTTGAAGTAACAAATTCATTAAAACCTCTAACAGAAGTTCTGTCTGGATTACAGATAAAATAAGTTTTATAATAACTTGTAGACCCTCCAAGCCCAGAAGGGTGAGGTGTTACCATATACTGCCACTTACCAATCAACTTAACTTCATTCGTATTTAAATTTTGTTTAGTGTAAATTCTAAATAAAGTACTACTTCCAGGGGAATACATTTTAACATGCGTAACATCAATGAATTCATAATTACCTGTTTCTATTGTACCATTTGACAATGTAAAAGTATAAGTTGTTGCAGTTGCTGAAAAAGTTCGGTTTTCATAATTAGAATTATTTTGTGTTGATGTTACAAATTCATTAGCACCCGTTACAGCTGTTCTGTCTGCGTTAATGTTAAAATAAGATTTGTAAAAACTTGTTGGTCCTCCAACCCCAGAAGGGTAAGGTGTTTCCATGTACTGCCAAGTACCAATGAATTTATTTTCATTAGCATTCAATGGAATTGAAGCTTGAGTGGTCGGTGTTTCATTATTGCTATTGCTACATGAAATTAAATACATACTTATCAATGCTAAAAAGATGATTTTTTTTAATGTCTTAGTCATTTTTTTGTTTTTAAATTAAGTTTCAAATGACTAAAAAAATTTATAAATAAAAAAAAATAATATAGAATACCGTATATTACCCCTTTTTTGAAATAATTCAAATTCATTATTTTTGCTAAATGAAAAATATTTTATTATTCTGTTATTGTCTATTTCAAATTAATGTTTCAATAGGACAAATTAAAAAAATACCTAAAGAAAGTATTCATTTTCTTTTTACTTTTAAAAGCGATACTTATCTATTAGACAATGATTTTGTTTATAATCTAACCTCGACAAATGATTTAGATCCTATACGACATAATTTAGCTTTTAAAGAGTTTAAGTTTTTAAATGATGAAAAAGTAGGATATTTAAAAAATGCTTCCTCAGGAATAGTATATTCTTTTGATGGAAAAAATCTCATTAGATTAGACAATTCATTTGATTTTAAATCACAATTTAGAAGCTTTAGTTTTATCCATAATAAAATGATTTTTGATTTTGGAGGTTACGGCTTGCATAGTTTTAAAAATATAATAACCTATTTTAATTTTGCTAAAAAAGAAACGGAACTTTTTAATCAAGTAAGTTCAATAAAGGAAAGCCCGATTTCAAGAGATAGATTGATTGCCCAATATAAAGATGGCACATTATTTATTGGTCCAGGTCACGGTATTGATGTCGATATTGAAAACCCATATCAAAACGCTTCTTTCATTAATGATTATTGGAAGTTTTCATTTAAAGATAAAAAATGGCAAAAATTAGGCGCGGGTAAAATCAATGCAAATTATCCTTACGATGTTTTATATGATTTTAATGATCATTCGTTGTTAATTTCGGAAAAAGGTATTTATGAATTAGATATAAAAAATAATTTATTGATAGGTTACCCTAATGCAAATATTGACATTGTTAAATCTTTAAATAAAAGTAACACATTGTCATCCATTACATACAATAAAAACAAAGATGGTTTTTATTTAATAATAGATAAATCAACATCTTCGTCTGAAGTCTTATTTGTTAAAAAAACCGATTTTCTAGGATCAAACAAAACATATGACAAATTGTATAATGATTCGAAATTCAATTGGATTTTTTTTACTTTTTTTGGAATCACTTTTTTGATATTTTTAATTTACATTTATGGTAGAAAGAAAACTTTAATAAAAATTATAAATAGTAAAATTGATGTTTTAAGAATTGAGCTTAAAAATGAAGATTTTATGGTTTTAAAGAAAATTATTGATTCGCATCCAGAATACATTAATTACTCAGAACTTTTAGATTTATTTCCGGAATATCTTGGATACGAATCTAAAAAGAAAAAAATTAGACAATCAATAATAAATATAGAAGAATACTTATATCAAAAAACAAAAATAAAAATGCCTATTTTTATTTATAGAAAAAACATTGAGGATAAACGCGAAAAACAGATTAGGATAAGGTAGAGAATGTTTTTATTTTATTTAAACTTGTTTTAATTTCAGTTCTAATTTTTGTAAAATAAAAAAGCACTATTACTTTTTAATACTTTAGGCGTACTTATTTTAAAAATAATCTCCTCGAATTAATTTCTATTACTATTAATAATAAACAATCAAATATAATAATCATAACTGTTTATTATATTTTCTACTAAATCACCGATCCATCTTTTGCATTCTTTTTAATTAGAACTATATTTGTTGCCAGAATAGGTAAGATTATGTAAATTATAATAAAAAGTAAATCTATTTTTAAATTAAAATAGAAATACTAAATTGAATATTTTACCATTTAATTTCACAATTTTAATAATTTATAAAAATCTTAAAATCAATAATTTAATAATTTTAAAATCAAAAAATGTCAGACGATAAAAAAGTAATATTTTCAATGCAAAAATTGAGTAAAACATACTCAAGTAGTGATAAACAGGTATTAAAAAACATCTATTTAAGTTTCTTTTATGGAGCGAAAATTGGTATCCTTGGACTTAATGGTTCGGGAAAATCATCGTTATTAAGAATTATTGCAGGAGAGGATAAAAATTATCAAGGTGATGTTGTTTTTCAACCGGGTTATACTGTTGGCTATTTAGAACAAGAACCAATTTTAGACGACTCTAAAACAGTGATTGAAGTTGTTAAAGAAGGCGTGGCGGAAACGATGGCGGTTTTAGATGAATTCAATAAAATTAATGATAGTTTTGGTTTGCCGGAAGTATATGAAGATGCTGATAAAATGCAACAATTGATGGATCGACAAGCCGATTTGCAAGACAAAATTGACGCTCTTGGTGCTTGGGAAATCGATACCAAATTAGAAATTGCGATGGATGCGCTTCGAACTCCAGAAGGGGATACTCCTATTAAAAATTTATCTGGTGGAGAAAGACGTCGTGTTGCGTTATGTAGATTGCTATTAAAACAACCAGATATTTTATTATTAGATGAGCCTACGAATCACTTGGATGCAGAGAGTGTACTTTGGCTAGAACAACATTTAGCACAATATTCTGGGACTGTAATTGCAGTTACTCACGACCGTTATTTCTTGGATAATGTAGCAGGTTGGATTTTGGAATTGGATAGAGGAGAGGGAATTCCATGGAAAGGAAATTATTCTTCTTGGTTGGATCAAAAATCATCTAGAATGGCTCAAGAAGAAAAAGTGGCCTCTAAAAGAAGAAAGACCCTTGAGCGGGAGTTGGATTGGGTACGTCAAGGATCAAAAGGGCGTCAAACGAAACAAAAAGCCCGTTTACAGAATTACGACAAACTTTTAAATGAAGATCAAAAGCAATTGGATGAGAACTTGGAAATCTATATTCCAAATGGTCCTCGATTGGGAACCAATGTTATCGAAGCAAATAGTGTTGCAAAATCTTTTGGTGATAAATTATTATATGACAACCTGAATTTCACCCTTCCTCAAGCTGGAATTGTAGGAATTATAGGGCCGAATGGTGCTGGTAAATCTACTATTTTCAAAATGATAATGGGAGAAGAAAAATCAGACGGAGGAGATTTTAAAATTGGAGAAACTGTAAAAATCGCTTATGTAGATCAATCGCATTCTAATATCGATCCGAATAAATCAATTTGGGAAAATTTTGCCGATGGTCAAGAATTAATAATGATGGGCGGACGCCAAGTTAATTCTCGTGCCTATTTAAGCCGATTTAATTTTGGCGGTAGCGATCAAAACAAAAAAGTTTCCATGTTATCAGGAGGTGAAAGAAACCGTTTGCATTTGGCAATGACCTTGAAAGAAGAAGGAAACGTACTTCTATTGGATGAGCCAACTAACGATTTAGATATAAATACACTTAGAGCGTTGGAAGAAGGTTTGGAAAATTTTGCTGGATGTGCAGTAGTTATCTCTCACGACAGATGGTTTTTGGACAGAATTTGTACACACATTTTAGCATTTGAAGGTAATTCTGAAGTTTATTATTTTGAAGGAGGTTTCTCAGAATATGAAGAAAACAAGAAAAAACGTTTGGGAGGTGATTTAACACCAAAACGATTAAAATATCGAAAATTGATTAGAAATTAAGATTAAAAGAGACCAATTAGGTCTCTTTTTTTAAATATATCATTTTATTTTAACAATATTAAATTAGGTTTTATATATTCGTATTCTTTAACTAGTTTACTTTATGCGAAAAAAAATATCCCTCTTATTTTTTTTATTTATTTCAAATTTATTTTTTGCTCAAACTGAAACTCCTCAGATAAAAGAGATCAAAGATATTATTGCAAAATCTGGTGAACATCTTAGTAAGTTAGAATGTGATAAATCAATGTTATATGCTAAAACAGCTCTTGAAAAAGCAATGATTATTGATGATCCTGAACAAACAGCCAGAGCATACAACTTAATAGGATTAAATCTAGAGCAATATTCTGACTATAAAAAAGCTATTTTTTTCTATCAAAAGGGCTTGACCTATGTCGATAAAACTTCGAATGATTTTGTAAAATATGCAATTCATACCAATTTAGCTAATTGCTATTGTTTTAAAAAAATTGAGTATAAAAAAGGAATCTATCATTATAAACAAGCTATCAATTTTGTTAATCTTCTAAAAGATGATTATGCAATTATGTTTGCTAATTTAAATATTACTTCAGCTTATTTTGCTGTAGAAGATTTTAATAATGGAATTAGATATTTAAAGGTCGCAGAAAAGTACATTGTAAAACAAAATGATTTAGAATCAAAAATCATGTATAATTCCCTTTTGGGTGGATATTATGCTAATAAAAATGATTTTATTAAATCGGAGATATACTACAAAACGGCTTTGAAATTTTGCAATGAAAATACCACTGAATTTTTAGAAAGTAATGCTGCCGAGGTTTATGACGATATTGCTAGAATGTATGCAAAGAAAAAAGATTTTTCAAGCGCATTTGAATACATGGATAAATACAATGAACTAAAAGATAAATTGTATGAAGAAGAACATTCTCAAGTAGAAAAACAATCTGGAATGGTTTCGGTTTTGAATGAATATAAAAAGCAAATTAACCACGTTGAATTTGAAAAGAACCAACAATTAGAACTCATTAATCAAAATAAAAAAGTAACTATATTATTATTTGTTCTCTCTATAATCCTAGTTTTACTCTTATTATCATTGTATAAAAATTATTTATTTTTTCAAAAAACAAATTTATTTCTTTCCAAAACCAATAAAGAAATTAAAATAGCTAAAGAAAAAGCAGAGGAGTTACTATTATTAAAATCTCAGTTTATTTCTACAATCAGTCACGAACTTAGAACCCCTTTATATGGTGTGGTTGGGATTATTGATATTATCAAGGATGAAAATCCTAAATTAGCCAAAAGTGATTACATGAAATCTCTTACTTTTTCAGCAAATTACTTGTTATCATTGGTGAACGATGTTCTTCAGTTAAGTAAATTTGAAAGTAGAGTAATAAAATTAGAAGACAATGAATTCAATATTTTTGATGAAATAAACGCTATTTTTAGTTCTTCAAATATGGTTTATAATCAAAATAATAATAAAATCACGTTTGATATTGATCCAAACATTCCAGATTATTTAATTGGGGACAATAGTAGGTTAGCTCAAATTTTGATTAATTTATTAGATAATTCATTAAAATTTACTAACGAAGGAGAAGTCACTTTAACAATTAATTTAATTGATAATGAGAATGATTATTCTTACTTGAAATTTGAAGTTAAAGATACGGGAATTGGAATTGCAGCAGAAGATCAAAAACTAATATTTGATAATTTTGTACAACTCAAAAATAAATTCACCACATATCAGGGTACTGGAATCGGACTTTCGATTGTGCATTATTTAATTGAAATGTTTGAAAGCAAAATTGAAATCGAGAGTGAACTTGGAAAAGGAAGCGCTTTTTATTTTACTATTAAATTCAAAAACAGATGCAATAACGAGCAATTGTCACAAAATATTAATTCTGATAGTGGAGTGTTAGATTCCATAAATGTTTTGTTAATTGAAGATAATAAAATCAATCAATTGGTTACGCAAAAGACCTTAAATAAGTTGAAATGTAAAGTAGATATTGTTGAAAGCGGTAATGAAGCTTTGAATTTAATAAATAATAAACCATTTGATTTAATAATTACTGATATTAATCTTCCAGATATTTCGGGTTTTGAAATCTCCAAAAACATAAGGGAACTTAACATTGAAACTCCAGTATTTGCAATAACGGCTTATTCTTATGAAGAAATTAAACCACAAGCAATAGTTTCAGGGATTGATTACGTTTTTGTAAAGCCTTTCAAAATTGAAGTATTGTCAGGAAAAATCAGAGAATTTGTTTATAAAAACAACTATAATTAATACCAGCGTTTTTTATTTTGTTTTGAATTGGATGATTTTCTAGATTTATTTGCTTCACCGCTTCTATTTGAATTATTTTTAGTAGTAGCAGGAGCCGTTTCAGGACTTCCGCTGTGCCATGGGTAGGGGTGATCCGATACGGTTTTTACATCAACTTTTATGAGTTTCATGATGTCTTTCCAATATGGATGTTCGTCTTTTCCACAAAATGAAATTGCAATTCCACCATTTCCAGCTCTTCCTGTTCTACCTATTCTATGAACATAGGTTTCAGGAATGTTGGGTAAATCGAAGTTAATTACAAATGGCAATTGGTCAATATCAATTCCTCTAGCCGCAATATCAGTAGCTACAAGAACACCAACTTCTTTATTTTTGAAAGCATCTAAAACTCGTTGTCGTGCATTTTGAGATTTATCACCATGAATTGCTTCTGCAGCTATATTGTTTTTTCTTAACGCTTTAACAACGTTATCTGCGCCATGTTTTGTTCTTGAAAAAACCAATACATCCGATAAGTTTTCATTTTTTATCAAATGATACAATAGGTTTCTTTTTTCTGTTTTTTCTACAAAATAAATTCGTTGTTCTACATTTTCTGCGGTTGAAGAAACTGGAGAAACTGAAACGGTTGCAGGATCTTGAAGGAACATTTCGGCTAATTCGCGAATCGCTATTGGCATGGTAGCCGAAAACAACAAGGTTTGTCTGTTTTTTGGAGTTAGTTTTACAATTTTCTTTACATCGTTTACAAAACCCATGTCCAACATTTGATCTGCTTCATCTAAAACTAAAGTGTGCAAATGATCCAAATCTATAAAACCTTGTTTGTGTAAATCCAATAAACGACCAGGAGTTGCTATTAAAACATCAACCCCCGATTTCAAAGTATCAACTTGCGGATTTTGTGAAACGCCACCAAATATTGTCAATTGAGTGATGTTAGTAAATTTTGCGTAAGCGTCGAAACTTTGACCAATTTGAACCGCTAATTCTCTGGTAGGTGTTACCACTAAAGCTCTAATTTGTTTTGCTTTTTTGGATGAACCTACAATTCGGTGTAATTGATGAATAATTGGGATAGCAAAAGCTGCAGTTTTACCTGTGCCGGTTTGCGCACAACCGATGATGTCTTTCCCTGATAAAACTATTGGAATTGCTTGTTCTTGAATTGGGGTTGCTTCTATATAGCCTAATTCAAATACGGCTTTTTGGATACTTTTTGAAAGTGATAAATCTTCGAATAACATATTTTTGAAATTTAGAATCCAGTTTTAATTACTTAGATTCTTCGCAAAGATAGCTTATATTAATGAAATGCTGTTTTTAAGATTTAAATCTAATAAATACGGGAAACACTCCTTAATTTTTTAATTGGTTTTCAGCATTGGCTTTAATGAAGTCTGTTACGAGGTAGCCTATCAATTTTCCAATTAAGTGATTGTTTTTATCTTCACCTAGGTCTGGAGCGCCTTCGCAAATGTGTAAATAAGCAGCATTCTGATTATTTCCAAAAAAGTAAATAAACTGTCGTAATTTTTCAATTGAAAAGCCACTTAAAGTCATAGCACTGCTAGCAATATTAGGAATAGCATCAAGGTCAATTTCAATCCCGAAACGGTCTTCTTTAATGAATTCTAATGCTAAATTCATTTCAGGTTCAAACTTTTTCTGTTTTCTAATTTGAATTTCATCGTATGTATTGAATTTCACTCGATCGTCTATTTTCTTTAAGGAATCCAAAACACTCTTGGAGGTATAATTTTCGTGCAAACCAAAAATAAAATAACGGTTTAAAAAACCTTCTTCATAAGCATAGGAAAAACCATTTCCACTGTGTCTACCTTCTAGAATTCTAAAATCGGAATGGGCATCAAAATTAATTGCGTTCACTGGTTTTCCAAAGGCTAGGGCAGAACCCTTAATGTTTCCATAGGCATTATTATGCCCGCCTCCGATGATAATAGGAATTTTACCGGCCTTAATAATGTAACAAACTATATGAGAAACCTCTTTGTCAATTTTATTGACTAATTGATTTAATCTTTTTCTGTCATTATCAGAGTTAAAGTCTAAATGCTGACTTTCGGCCATTTCTTCAGCTACATTTAATTGACCTAAAACTAACAATTGATTTCCTTTACAAAAACGGTTGTGCTGAATATTTGCAATACTTTTTATAGCACTTTCCCATGCAGTTGCAGCACCAGTTCGACCATAATTGGCTCTAACGCCAATGTCTTCCGGTATTCCAAATAAAACATATTTTGCATCGCAAGAATTTAAGTATTCACTTGCTTTAGTATTTTTTGGAACAGTTAGAATTTTCTCACCAAATTTGACTTCTCCAGATCTGAAGTTGGTCACTTTAGCGAGGTCATTAATTGTGAAAGGAACTAATTTTTCCATACTGTATTTGTTTTTTCAAAAATAATATATTTTAATTACTTACGTTGTTAGAATATTAATTATTATTTTCGTAAAAAAATTATATTCATTATGGAAAATCAAAACAACAATTCAAGTCTAAAATCATTAGTTATTTTACTATCTGTACTTTTTGCGTTAAGCTTGGTATATATTTACAAATTGACTACCGATGTCAATTCTACTGAAGTAAAATTAACGACTACATTATCAGAAAAGGATCAAGTAATGAAGGATTTAAAAGATCTTAAAACCACTTATGATGCTGCAATTGCCGAAAACACTTCTATTTCTGACGAATTAATAGCTGAAAGAGATAAGGTGGTAGCTTTAATGGCCAACTTGAAAAAATCCAATGGAGATGTATCTTTATTTAAAAAACAATATTTAGTGTTACAATCCAAAATGCAAGGTTTAGTAGCTGAAAACGAAACTTTAAAGAAAGACAACACAGTATTAAAAGTGCAACGAGACAGCACGATTGTGGTTCTTGATGAATCTAAAAAATCGAATAAAGAACTATCCGGACAAAATGAAGATCTTACTAAAACTATAGAAAAAGGATCAAAACTTACAATTGTTAATTTAAAAACAGCTGCATTCATCGTTAGAAGTTCTGGTAAAGAAATTGCAACAGATAAAGCAAGTCGTGCCGATGTTCTTAAAGTGAGTTTCACAATTGCAGAAAATTCAATAGCAAAATCAGGAGATAGAAAATATTACGTTCAAGTAATTGATAGCAAAAACAATGTAATGGGAGACCGTCAAACGGAGAAAATTTCTGATAAAACATTAACATATAGTTTTATTGCAAATGTGAAATATGCTAATAAAACAGTTGATTTAGTTCAAAATATACCAGCTGAAAAATTAGAAAAAGGTACATTTTATGTAAATGTTTTTGACAATGGTCAATTGGTTTCTAATACCACTTTTACTCTGAGATAATATTTTTTTATTTATAAGATTAGGGGATTTGTACTACAAATCCCTTTTTTATTTTATAATTTTCCCTTCTATAATTACGGAATCAATTAAGTTGCTACCAAAAGCATAAGGTAATTCATATAAAGAGTTTATGGGTTTTGTAATAATTAAATTTGCTTTTTTGCCAATTGTTATACTACCATGAGTTTTAGATATATTCATTGCAAAAGCGCCGTTTATAGTAGCTGCATTAATAGCTTCTTCGGGTGTCATTTTCATTTTTATGCATGCAGTTGCAACCACAAAATTCATGTTTCCTGACGGACTTGAACCCGGGTTAAAATCTGTTGCTAATGCCAATGGAAGTCCAGATTCAATCATTTCACGAGCGGGTGTGTATGGAATTCCTAAAAAGTAGGAGCAAGTTGGTAATGCGACGGGCATAGTTTCTGAATTTTTCAAAATAGCAATATCCTCATTATTCATAACTTCCAAATGATCAACTGAAAGTGCATTAATTTTAACAGCGGCTTTTACTCCTCCAATTGCGTTAAATTGGTTGACATGTATTTTAGAAATAAGACCGAATTTATTTCCAGCTTCCATAATTTGTTCCGTTTCTGAAACAGAAAAATATCCTGATTCACAAAAAACATCAATAAAATCTGCAAGGTTTTCATTTGCAATCGCAGGAATCATTTCATTAATAATTAGATCAATATATCCTTGATGATTATTTTTAAATTCTATAGGAAAAGCATGTGCACCTAGAAATGTTGTTTTAATTTCAATTGGATAATTTTCTTTTAACTTTTTAATTACCCTCAACATTTTTATTTCTCCCTCAACAGATAGTCCATAACCCGATTTAATTTCGATAGCTCCTGTTCCCAATTTTATGACTTCTTCTAATCTTTTTTTGGACTGATTATACAGATCTTCTTCTGAAGTTTCGTTTAATATCTTCGCTGAATTTAGAATTCCACCACCTCGATTTGCAATTTCTTCATAGGACAATCCATTAATTCTGTCAACAAATTCTTGTTCTCGATTTCCAGCATATACTAGGTGAGTATGGCTGTCGCACCAAGTTGGAAGTACCATTTTACCTGTTGCGTCAATAGTTGCATCAATATTAATTGAAGGACAATTTACCATTTCACCATAATCAGCAATACAATTATTTTCAATAAATAAATAGGCGTTTTTAATAGTTGGAAGCTCATTCATTTCAGAACCTGAGACTTTTAAAACGCCATTTTCACGAACTTGTACCAGCTCTTTAATATTGATGATTACTATTTTCATAAAATGATTTTTAGTAAAAATACTCTGAATTTTGGAATATTTCTTAAATTTAGACAAAATTAGACATTGTGAGAAAAATTAAATATAAAAAAGGTAGAAAAGTTCAACCTTCTATTTTGGAATATACCGGAGTTCATAATACCATTGGAACGCAAATGCAATTGTTTGTATATGACGATAATGATTTGACAGAATATCCTGATTTTAAAATCAATAAATTTCCTGAAACCCTAGATTTAACAAAGATAAATTGGTTAAATATCCATGGTTTGAATGATATTGAACTCATTAAATCTATAGGTGCTTATTTAGATGTCGATAATTTCATTTTGGGAGATATATTAAACACCACTCGAAGAACAAAATTAGATGAACTTCATGATGTACTCTTTTTCAATGTAAAATCATTACTTCCAACAGAAAACTCCGATAATATTTCTGTTGAGCAAGTAAGTTTTTTAATTAAAGAAGGCGTTTTAGTGTCTTTTCAAGAAAAAAAGAGTGATTTTTTTACTCATATTCGGGAACGTATTAGAACTCATTCTGGAATAGTTAGAACAAAAAAATCAGATTATTTACTGTTTTTGTTATTGGATGCAATAATGGAAAATTTTTACATTACCATTGAAGCGGAGGAAAATAAAGTAGAATTACTAATTAATTTATCAAAAACAAGTGCTAATCCTTCAATTTTGGTGCAAATAGAGAAGCATAGAGATAATTTTAACTTTTTAAAACG
>CALPLL020000007.1 GCA_943324395.2 Rhizobium sp. Q54 | reverse complement strand
CTAACTATAACAAATCCAGAAATGACTCGATTTATGATGTCATTGGATGATTCGGTTGAATTGGTTATGTATGCTTTTCAAAATGGAAATCCAGGAGATATTTTTGTACAGAAATCACCTGGAGCTACTATTCAGGTTTTAGCAGAAGCTTTACAAGAATTATTCAATGCCAAAAACGAAATTAATATTATTGGGGAGAGACACGCTGAAAAAATATATGAAACCCTATGCTCGAAAGAAGAAATGTCTAAGGCAGAAGATTTAGGAAAGTTTTATAGAGTACCTGCCGATTTTAGAGATTTGAATTATACCAAATATTTACAAGAAGATGGCCCTAAATTGGTAAATGAAGAGTATAATTCACACAATACAAATCGACTAACAAAAGAGGAATTAAAAAAGTTATTATTGACTTTAGATTATGTGCAAGAAGAATTGAAAAATCATTCCTATTAACTATGTTACCATTAATTAAAACATATATTCCACCTCGTGAAATTTTAATGCCAAAAATTGAAGAGGTTTTGTATAGTGGCTATATTGCTCAGGGAGAAGTTGTAGAAAAATTTGAAAAAAAGTTCGAAGAATTTATAGGTAGTGGTTATACCTTGTCGTTAAATTCTGGGACAGCAGCTTTACATATTGCTTTGATTTTAGCGGGAGTAAAAGAAGGGGATGAAGTAATTAGTACAGCTATGACCGCTGAACCTACGAATGTTGCTATCAAAATGGTGGGTGCAAAAGTCAGATGGGCAGATGTTGATTATGAAACAGGTAACATTTCGCCAAAAGCCATTGAAAATGCAATTAATTCAAAGACAAAAGCAATAATTGTTGTTGATTATGCAGGAACACCTGTAGATGTAAAAAACATCCAAGAAATTTCATTAAAGTATAGTATTCCAGTTATTGAAGATGCAGCACATGCCTTAGGAACAACTTATAATGAAAAAAAATCAGGTAATCATTTTCCTTTTACTGTTTTTTCGTTTCAAGCCATTAAACATTTAACTACTATTGACGGAGGAGCATTGCAAATTCAAGATAAAGAATTATATGAAAAAGCGAAGTTAATCAGATGGTTTGGTTTAGATAAAAAGCTAAGTAGATTAGACAATGATATTCAGTTTCAAGGATATAAGTATCACATGAATAATGTCAATGCGACGATTGGATTAGTACAATTAGAAACAATTGAAGAACTTATACAAAAATATCAAACTATTGGTAAATATTTGGATTTAAAACTTAAAGGATTACCAGGATTAGAAACGGTTGTACATTATCCTAATTCAGAATCATCTTATTGGCTATATACTTTAAAAGTAGAAAGAAGAGATGATTTTATTAAAATGATGGCAGATAATGACTTTATGGCTTCTGAAATCCACAAACGAAATGATTTGCATACTTATTTAAATGATTACCCCGCAGAAATGCCTAATCTCGATAAATTTTATTCACGTTTGGTGCACATACCATGCGGTTGGTGGGTTACAATTGAAGATTGCAATAAAATGTTAGAATTAATTAAAAAAGGGTGGTAATGATTTCAATTTACAAATAATAAATGCCTCAAAATATTATTTATGAAATTAATTTAAACACCAAGTTTTTGCCAGATTAGATTTGGTAATTATTATGTTATAGAATTAGATGTATTTCTATTTTTTGACATGAAAATATTTTATTATATAACTTAAATTCGTATTTTATTACTTAGACGAATCATATGAAAATTAAAGGATACGATTATATTATTATCGGAGCAGGTATTTATGGTTTATATATAGCTACAAAACTTGCCCAAAAACACCCATTAAAAAAGATTTGTATTTTAGAGTATGATTCCCAACCATTTCAGAGAGCCTCATATATTAATCAGGCAAGAGTTCATAATGGATACCATTACCCACGTAGTTTGTCCACCGCTTTGAAAAGCTCTCATTATTATAATCGTTTTATTAAGGACTACTCTTTTGCAATAAATAAAAGTTTTGAAAAAATTTATGCTATTTCATCTAATTTCTCTTACGCAAGTGCTGAGAATTTCGACAAATTTTGTCAAGCTGCTGAAATTCCCTGCACACCTATACATCAAAACAAATACTTTAAAAAAGGAGTTATAGAAGAAGCTTTTTTAACAGAGGAATACAGTTTAGATTCTAGTAAAATAAGTGAATATTTTATCTCAATCATTAAAACCAGTAAAAACATAGATTTAAGATATAATTCAAGAATAGAATCGGTCGATAAAAAAAACAATAATTTTTTTATAAGATTAAATAATTATGAAATATATTCGCCATTTGTTCTGAATTCAACATATGCTTCTGTCAATCAAATATTGAACTTATTTGGATTTGAAATGTTTAAAGTCAAATACGAAATTGCTGAAATCTCTCTTTGTAAAGTAACAAAGAATATTGAAAAATCGGGTATTACTGTAATGGATGGCCCATTTTTCTCGGTTATGCCATTTGGACTAACGGGCTTTCATAGCTTGAGTGCAGTTCATCATACACCTCATAAAACATGTAATAGTTATTTGCCGAGTTTTGATTGCCAAAGTATAAATTTAAAATGTACTGAAAATACTCTTGAAAACTGTAATTTATGTATAGCTAAGCCTAAAACTGCATGGGATCCGATGAACCAACTTGCAATGAAATACTTAAAAGATGGAATAAATATGGACTATATAAAATCTTTATATGCTGTTAAACCTATTTTAAAATCATCTGAAATAAGTGATTCGCGCCCCACTATTATTAAAGAATTTTCTCAAAATCCAACCTTTATATCTGTTTTATCTGGTAAGTTTAATACAATGTATGATTTAGATGAAATATTAGAAAAATATTAATTATGAAAGATCAAGAATTTATTTCTGTAGTTTTATATACATATAATAATCAATTTGTAATTGCTGATACATTAAGACGAATTTTGAATTTTATTAATGCAAGATTTATTAATTTTGAAATAATTGTTGTTAATGATTCAAGCATTGACGAGACGAAGAATGAAATAATAAAATTTATAAAGGAGAATGATAATTCTAGAATTACATTGATTAACCTTGCGTTTAAGCATGGATTAGAAACTGCTATTTGTGTAGGAGTTGATTTTTCGGTTGGAGATTTTGTAATTGAACTTGATTCACCTGTCCTTTCTTTTAATGAGAACATTATTTTTGATTTATATGAAAAATCTTGTGAGGGTTTTGATATTGTGTCCTTAAAGTCTTATAAAAACCGAGATTCTAGTTCTACTTTTTTTTATTTTTTATTAAATCATTTTTCGACTACCAAAATCGAGTATGATACGGAAATTTGCTCTATATTAACTAGGAGGGCTGTAAATGGAATTTCTAAAATAAAAGACAAAACTAAATATCGTAAAATATTACATAATTATAGTGGTTATACTAAAGGAAGTTTAACTATTGACTTAGATAGTAAAATTAAAAGCTCTGCTGGATTTACTGAAAAAGTTAAAATGGCTTCAGATATACTATTTTCCTTTACTGATATTGGTTATAAAATTAATGTATATATGACTATATTGTTTTTAGCTATTTCAATTTTTATTGGAAGCTATTCAATTTATCAATATTTATTTAATGAAAAGGTAATTGCAGGGTGGACAACAATTATGCTTTTTATATCCTTTTCGTTTTCTGGTATTTTTATTCTTCTATCAATAATTAATAAATACTTTTCTATCGTACTTAAAGAGATACGAAATATGCCACAATATACTATCGAAAGTATTGATAAAAACTAATTTATGTACTATGAAAAATGCTCTAATTGGATTTACAGGCTTTGTTGGGAGTTCACTTTTAAAACAAACTAAATTCGAATTTTTATATCGTTCTACAAATATTAAAGAAATTGAAGGTGAAATATTTGATTTAGTAGTCTGTGCTGGCGCACCTGCTCAAAAGTGGGTTGCTAACCGTGAACCCGAGGAAGACCTTGAAAAGATAAATGGTTTGATTGCTAGTTTGAAAAATATTAAGTGTAAAACCTTTATTTTGATTAGTACGGTTGACGTATTCAAATACCCGATTGGAGTAGATGAAAATTCCTTAGTAGATGAATCTGGCTTGAATCCTTATGGACTACACCGACGAATTTTAGAAAAATTTGTTGCAAATCATTTTTCAAATCATCTAATCATTCGTCTTCCTGGACTTGTAGGCCCTGGCCTTAGAAAAAATGTAATTTTTGATTTTTTGAACAATAATAATCTTCAGGCTATTGAAAGTAGAGGGGTCTTTCAGTTCTATCCAATGGTTAATTTATGGTATGATATTCAAACTGCACTAAAAGCGGGTTTAAATCTAGTTCACCTTACGGCAGAACCGCTTAGTGTTGCGAATGTTTCACTAGAATGTTTTGGGCAAATATTCAATCAAGAGTTAACTGGAGTGCCCCCTAATTATGATTTCCGTACAATACATTCTAAAGTGTTTCATCGAGAAGGTAATTATCATTATAGAGAATGTGAAATAATTCAGGCTATAAGAGCGTATGCTCAATCTGAACCCTTATCTATTAAATAAAAAAAAACATGAAAATATCCATTTCAAATATTGCTTGGGAAATTTCAGATGATGAAATGATTGCCAATATTCTAAATAAATACGATATAAATGCAATAGATATTGCTCCAGGAAAATACTTTCATGACCCAATCAATGCTGATGATAATGAAATTAAACAAGTGCGAGATTGGTGGAATTCGAAAGGTATTGAAATTATTGGAATGCAATCTTTGTTGTTTGGAACAATTGGGTTAAATCTTTTTAGCACAATGAGTGTTCGTAAATCAATGTTAAAACATCTTGAATCAATATGTCGCATTGGATCAGGTTTAGGGGCAAAACATTTAGTTTTCGGCTCACCTAAAAACCGAGACAGAAAAGAACTGACAGAAAAGGAAGTGTTGGAAATATCAATTCCTTTTTTTAGAGAATTAGGTAGTATTGCCTTTGAACACAATGTAGATATTTGTATTGAACCTAATCCTCCAATTTATGGAGCAAATTTTTTAACCACGTCAAAGGATGCTGCTTTATTTGTAGAGAAAGTAAATCATTCGAATATAAAAATGCAATTGGATACAGGGACTGTTATAATAAACAATGAAGATATTGAGAGTATTCTAGTTGAACATTCTAATCTTATTGGTCATATTCATATTAGTGAACCTAATTTAATGCCTTACGGACAAAATAATGGAATTAGTAAAAATCATGGGGTTAATATTAAAAAATATTTACACAATCATACCGTAACAATTGAAATGTTGAAAGTATCTGAGGATCTTAATTATAATGAAGTAGTTAGTGCAATTAAAACAACAAAACTTTACTTCAGTTAAAATAAAATGAAATATTTTATAATCATATTTGGAATTTTATCAAACGCATTAGCTAGTGTTTTGATTAAGTATGCAACAATAGCTCCAAGATCTTTTCCTTCATTTAACGAGCCTTTACAAGCGATACGAAATTGGCCTTTTTGGGCGGGTATTTTTTTTTATGGTTTAGCATTCATATTATATGGTTTGTCTTTGTCTAGATTTCCATTAAATGTGGCTCATCCAATACTCACAGCCGGAGCAATTTCTATAGTTTCACTTTTTTCATTAGTTGTATTTAAAGAACAATTTAACTGGACAACTTTATTGGGTATAATATTTATTATTATAGGTGTTATTTTTATTACTTCAAAATAATTATAAAATATGAGATTAAACATAAATCCAGAATTTCGTGCGAATTGGGAAATTCCAACTTATGAAATAAATTTGTGGAATGATAAAAAGAATTCCTATTGTATTATAATACCTGTAATTAATGAGGGTGAACGAATAAAAATGTTGCTATATAGTATGTCTGAATTGAACATTCATTTAGAAGCGGATATAATAATTATTGATGGAGGTAGTAATGATGGTTCATTAGATTTGGCTTTGTTAAAGGAGTTCAATGTTTCAGGATTATTGACTAAAACAGGATTAGGAAAGTTAGGAGGTCAATTACGTTGTGCATATTCATTTGCCCTTGATAAAGGATATGATGGAATTATTACGATAGATGGAAATAATAAAGATAAACCTGAACCAATAATAGAGTTTATTTCAGCATTAAAAAATGGTTTTGATTTTGTACAAGCTTCTAGATTTGTTAAGGGGGGGGTAGGAATTAATACTCCAATGTCAAGATGGTTAGCAATAAAATATATTCACGCTCCAATTTTATCTTTGTTTTCAGGTTTTAGATGGACTGATACTACTCAAGGTTTTAGAGGATATAGCCGTCGAATGTTACTAGATGAGAAAATTTCATTATTTAGAGATGTTTTTCAAGAATACGAATTGTTAGCCTATTTGAATTATAGAGCTCCTATATTAAATTTTAAATGTATAGAAATAGCTACAACTAGAATTTATCCTAATGGTATTGTTCCAACCAAAATAAAAGGGATTAACGGGCAAATCAAATTATTAACAACATTATTTGCAACATGCTTTAAAAAATACAATCCATGAAAAATTATTTTTTTTTAAAATTCAATAATATTTTGAATATGAAATGGAGATTAGTTTTTGTTTTATCTTGCATTAGTTGTGTTTTATCATTTTTTTTCTTTAACCTAAGAGATTTAATGTCTGAATATTTAATAGTTAATACAATTTATGTAAATGACATAGAAGGTTTTCATAATTGGTTAGGAATTTATTTTTATGACGGACAAACTTATCTATCTCAAATGGGAATACATGGTTTTTTGTTTTCATTTCCAATGTTTCTTGGAGCACACGTATCTAATTTTTATATATTTTTTTTAATCTTTACAGTAACTTTTTTGTTTTATTATATTTTAGTTTCTTTAGCAATTGAAATTAAATTACAGTTTAATAGCCTTTCATCATTGTTTTTTCTTTTGGTGATTTTTTTAAATCCAATTATGTTGTTAAATGCGGGTAATTTATACTGGTTATATTTTATATACATTTTACCCTTTTACTTTACTTTAAAGTATTATGGAATATTAAAAAACAATAAATTTTATTTTGGTTTAACACTATTGTTTTTATTAAAATTTTTAGTAAACTTTGAATATTCAAGCACAGTAGTTATTTCGAGTATTATTCCGATAGCTTTAAAATCAGATTATAAATTTATTAATGGGATTAATAAATTTTTAAAAAATGTTTTATTTGTGTGTTGCTCATCTTTAGTGTCTTTTTTTATTGTGATTCTCCTTTTATTTGGCCAAATTTCTCTCAATGAAGAGAGACCTTTTTCTACCATTGAAAAAGTAGTTAAAAGTTATTCAACAGGGAGTAAAAATAAACCACATTTTTTAAATTATGAGAATCGCATAGTTGAATGGAATATATTATATGAGTCAATATATAAAACCAATAATGAAATAAATAAAAATAATAATGGATGGGATAATGTTATTGAAGCTAGAGATTCATATGAAGGTTATAAAAGTATATTAAAATACATTAATTTTAATGGTAAAAACGCTATGTTTTATTCATTTCAGTTTGTTATTTTTATGTTTATAGCAGTATTTTTATTCATTTATTTTTTATTACGATTTACGATTGAAAATAGTCGGTTTTTTTATGCACTTTTATTTGCTATTTTTTCATCAATATCTTGGATTGTTTTAATGCCTTTACATTTCTACCTACATAGTGTATATTGGCGCGGTATCTCAGACGTAATTCTTATTTTTCCATTATATACTACTATTTCAATCCTGATAGGATATATCATAAATAAAGAATATTTAAAATTAAAAAGTAATAGCTAATTCAATTTTTTATGATTCCTATCTACAAACCTTATATGCCTAAAAATATATTGCCTGAATTGAATGAAATTTTATATTCTGGTCAATTAAGTTATGGAAAACATGGAAAACAATTTGAAACACAGCTTATAGATTTTATAGGTTGTGAATACCTATTAACTGTTAATACCTATAATACAGCAATGTTAGTGATTTTAACTACTTTAGGATTAAAGTCAGGTGATGAGATCATTGCGAGCCCAGTAAGCTGTTTGGCATCCAACCAACCATTTGTAACAAAAGGATTAAAAGTGATTTGGGCAGATATTAATTCGAACACTGGGACTTTGTGTCCCATCGATGTGGAGTCAAAAATCACAAAAAATACGAAAGCTATATTTCATAATCATTTTTGTGGTTATGTTGGAGAAATAGATGAAATGAATATTTTAAGTAAGAAATACGATATTCCAATTATTGATGATGGCATTGAAGCTTTTGGTTCTGAATATAAAGGGAATAAATTAGGTAATGTAGGTACAGATGTAACCGTTTTTTCTTTTCAGACGGTTAGATTACCCAATACCATTGAAGGAGGGGCTATAGTATTTAAAGATAAAGCATTATATGACAAGGCTTTATTAATAAGAGATTATGGCATAGATAGATCAAAATTTAGAACGGCTGATGGAGAAATAAATCCTAATTGTGATATACAGTTAGAAGGATATGGTGGATTAATGAGTGAAGTTAATTCTTTTATAGGGACAAAACAAATGTTAGAAATAGGATCGTTATTAAATATCCAAGCAAAAAATGCTTTAAAATGGCAAATTGAGTTACAAAACAGTATTGGTATTAAGCCATTACAATTAAATAACAACACCAACCCAAATTACTGGGTTTACGGCACGCTTTCAGAAAATAGGAAAGAAAAGATAGCTTATTTTAAATCTAAAGGCTATAATGCTACTGGTGTTCATATTAATAATAATATTTATTCGATTTTAAATAATAAAATTGAATTAAAAGGAGTAAATGAATTTATGAACCATTTTGTAGCTTTGCCTTGCGGATGGTGGGTAGATAAAAGCCATATTGCTATATGAAATTAGAATACATTTTACATGAAAATGTTAGTAAAGAAAATCTGGTTGATATTGTTAAGATTAAATCTGTTGCTTGGCCTTATTCTTATGAGAAACAAATAGATTGGATTAATAATAATATTAAAAATAATGATTTGCATTTCCTATTATATGAGGATACTGAACCCGTTGCATATTTAAATTTAATTAATATTGAATTAATTATAGATTACAAAAAGTTTAATGCAGTTGGGGTAGGGAATGTTTGTTCTTTAGAAAAAGGTAAAGGTTGGGGAAACGAACTAATTAAAAAAACTAATAATTTTATAAAAGAGCATAATTATATAGGTCTGCTTTTTTGTAAATATAATTTAGTGAATTATTATTATAGAAATAATTGGACATTAATTACTAAAGATAAACTAGAATTGCTATTTGATAATAAGGAAATTGAAACTATGATTTTTAATTTTCATCAAAAATTTGATAGAATTAAATATTTAAATAGTCCATTTTGAAGAAAAATATTATTGCGAATATTATAGGAAGGTTTTGGAGTATTTTATCTAATTTTTTATTTATACCTATATATATTAATTATTTAGGATTTGAAAGTTATTCTATTATTAGTTTTACATTGGTTATTTCAGGCTTAATGGCTATATTAGATGCAGGTCTAACTGCAACATTATCAAGAGAATTTGCACGTATTGATAATTCCTACAAGGAAAAGATTCGGATTTTTAAAACGTTGGAATCAACTTATTTTATTATTATTGGTTTAAGTATATTATTAGTATTTAGCTTATCAGGAATTATAGCTAACAATTGGTTGAATCTAGGGTCTTTCAATCCAAACAGGGTATCGTTCTTTTTAAAAATTATCAGTTTTGATATAGGGTTTCAATTACTCTTACGTTTTTATATGGGTGGTTTGCTTGGCTTGGAAAAACAAATAAAAGCTAATATATATCAGGTTGGGTGGGGAGTAATGAGAAATGGCTTTGTAGTGGTTGTAATTTGGATATTACCATCCTTAGAAATGTTTTTTTTATGGCAAACATTATCAACTATATTCTTCTCTGTTTTAATTGGATTATCACTCAAAAAAGAATTAACGGACCAGTACAAGTTTAATATTCAGTTAAAAATAGAGAGGACTGTATTTAAAAGAATTTGGAGTTTCGCAGGAGGAATGTTGCTCATCTCGCTTGTTGCAAGCCTTAATACTCAAATGGATAAATTAGCGATAAGTAAATTTCTCCCACTCGAAGATCTCGGTTATTACACATTAGCAGTATCATTATCAATGGGGATTGTTGTTATAGTAAATCCAATTTCAACTGCTACGCTGCCCAGATTTACTGCTTTATACTCCTTAGGAAAGAAAAAAGAAGCCTCCATATTATTTCAAAAAATTAATTTGTTTGTTGTTGTTCTTATCTTTACTTTAATGGTGAATATGTTGTTTTTTGCAAAACAACTTATTTGGATATGGACTGGGAAAATGGAATTAGCAGAACAAGCTTATATATATTTACCAATAATTGCAATATCATTTGCCATGATGGCTCTACAAATAATTCCGTACAATATTGCTATTGCAAATGGATATACTAAATTAAATAATGCGTTAGGGCTTACCAGTTTATTTGTAACTATACCGGGTTACTGGATAGCAACTAAACACTTTGGAGCGATTGGTGCTGCTTATTTATTTTGTAGCATACAAACAATTACAACATTGATCTATATTTATCTTATAAATAAAAAGTTCCTGAAGATAAGGAAATGTATAAATTTATTATATGTTAAACAAATGTTATTTCCATTAATCATTTCATTGAGTATTGCATTCGTGTTTTCATTTATCCCAAATTGGATTGGTATAAATAGAATTTATGTGTTTTTTTGGATAGGGATATCTGTCTTCATAACATTTATTTTGACTATATTATTACTTATTCCATTTTATGAAATAAAAAAAATTGCAAGATTCAGAATAAATTAAAAATAATCAATTTAATTATATGAAGCCTCTTTTAAGTATTATTATAGCGACAAAAAACAGAGTACCATATTGCATTAGTGCTATTGAATCTATTTTAAGCATAAATTCAGATGATATAGAACTAGTAATTCAAGACAATACTGACCACTTGGAACTAAAAGAGTATATTGAATCTAAAATCATAGACAAACGATTGATTTATCAGTATACTCCACCACCATTTTCCTCAATTGATAATTTTAATGCAGCAATTGAATTGGCAACTGGAGAGTATGTATGCATGATTGGCGATGATGATGGCATAAATCCTGAATTTATAAAAATTGCGAAATATGCGAAAAATTATAAAATAGAGTCAATAGGATCTTCTCAAATAGCTGAATATTACTGGCCTAATGCTATTGATAAGTATAAAGATGGTAGCCTTTCAATTCCTGAATTTAGCGGATCATCAATTTCATTTAATCCATCTAAAAAGCTTATTCCTCTTTTAATGACAGGAATTGTAAATTATATTCCATTTAATCTGCCCAGAGTTTATCATGGTTTGATTAAAAAAAGTCTGATGGAACAAATTAAGGTAAATTGCGGAAATTATTTTGATGGATTAAGCCCTGATATATATTCCACTATTGCTCTAACTACTATTGTAAAAAAACATGTTTTAATTGATTACCCAATGACTATTGCTGGCACCTGTGTAAGTAGTACTTCTGCAGCAAGTGTAAAAGGGGAGCACAGCGGAAGGTTAGAGGATGCACCGCATTTTAGAAGCCGAAATAACTATGTGTGGGATGAGATGGTTCCGAAATATTATAGTATACAAACTATATGGGCAGAAACGGGAATAAAAGCAATAAAGGGTTTCGGAAAAAGTAATTTGTTAAAATACTTCAATTTGAAATTTTTAGTAGCTCAAAGCATATTAATCAATCCAAATATTAAGAATTTAATAATGGAACAATCTAAACTAGTTATTAAGTCTGAAAACAAATCAATTACTGTATTTCAATTGCAAGTCGCTTTATTTATAATAATAATTAAATTAAGAAGAAATTTCAAAAAAATTGTATCAATATTTAGTAAAAAGAAGGATAATCGAATTTATTATAACAATATTAATAATGTAAAAAAAGCAACTGACCAATTAAACGAATATATGTTAAAAAGAAATTTTGATGTTATGACATTGTTCGATAAAAATTAAAATTAGGAAAAAAATAATATGTTTTTATTAATTCTTTTTTTAGTTGCTACTATTGCTTTAGTCCTTTCAACTTATAGTAGGTTTTATGCGCTATTATTTTTGATTCCTTTATCCGTTTTTTCTCAATCATCTAATGTTATTTCAATTGGAGAAAGGGGTGTTAATTTAGGAATGGACACTATTTATATTTTTATTTTAGTTTTAGTAGAACTAGCCAAAGGAGATAATAATAAATTTAATATGAACCTTAATAGGTCAAGTGTTACTCTTTTATTATGTTTTATGTATTTTTTTTTAAATTCTTTAGGGAGCTCATTTTTTGGGCATGTTGGTTTCTCTTTATCGGGTATAATTGTTTATCTCAGGCTTTTTCAATATGTACCTATATTTATTTTACTATCCAATTTAAATATTGATTTTAAAAAGTCAATTCAAATTATAAATACATTTATTTTCACGGGTGTTGCAGGATCTATTTTAGCAGCTTATCAGCTGTTTAGTGGTAATTATTCTTACATGAAAGGAATGCCGTCATTTACCATGCCTATATTTAGGGAATTAGATGGATTAACTGAAAATGGTTCGTATGATGGATCAGCAAATTACAATGTTTACGCAGCTTTTATGTTATTTCCTATTTTATTAATTATTTTGTTATGGTATTGTAGAAATGAAAACCTTGGAATTAAAATAAAAAAAATTATAATTTATTTTATTATTTTACTAATTGGTATGTATTTTTCTAGTTCACGTGCAGCAATTTTAGCAATTTTAATTGGTATAATTTCTTTAAATTTTAACTTTAAAAGAATCCTAAACTCATTAAAACCATTATTTTTAATTAGTATTTCAATTTTTATTTTGGGATATATTTTTCGTGAACAACCTTTTATTAAAAGCTTTACCAACATTGTATTATATTTTAATGAGGCGCTCCCATATGCTATGGATAATGTTGCCTATAACTCCAATATGGGGTTTTCTGGAGACACATTAGGTGCTGTAGTTCGTTTATTTGGTTATTCAGAAGCAATAAGAGTATTTTTAATTTACCCATTATTTGGATGTGGTTTTGATATGTTTCTTAGTCAAAGTGTTCATTATCCAGAAAATTTATTTTTGCAGATTCTTGCTGAGACCGGAATAATTGGTTTTTGGTTATATATAAATTTTATATATCGGTTTTATAAAGATGCGGCAAGAATTCCTATGACCAATAAGTTTAATAAATACTATGTTTTAACTTTTCAGGCCATCATTCTTGCTTTAGTGTTTGTAAATATGACAGGAGCAACTCTACTTATTCAAAAAGTATGGGGACCTTTTTTAATTATTTCGGGATGCTTTTACGGTTATCAACGAACAACAATAAAGGAGTTATATTAGAATATGAATAATAATTTAAAATTTAAAAAATTGAATGTTGTAATTCCATTATTTGGAGTATCAAAAGGAGGGGGGGTAAGAGTTATCAGCGAGTTGGCTAATGGTTTAGTACAACGTGGGCATAAAGTAATATTAATAACTCCTCCAATTATTGCTTTTCCATTTCCATTAAATGACAAGGTTCAATTAATTTGTAGAGATAAATACGAAAGCGAAAATAATTTTGCAGCTAGACTTAAAGATTTTTTATTTATTTATAGAACTTCAATAAAAGGCGGAGATATCGTTTTAAGCAATTACTATACAACTTTTTTTCTTGGTTGGATGCTAAAGTTTTTTAATGGTAAGAAACATGTTTATTTTATTCAGGGTTATGAACCTGAATTTTTCGATATAAAACAAAGTATAAGTAATAAAATCAAAATCAATTTAGCAAAACTTACTTATTTGATTAAGCCAGATTTAAGAATAACTATTTCTCAGTTCATCAAAGACAAGATTGGTAAAAAGGATTTAATAATTATTAATGATGGTATAGATCCTGATATTTTTAAAGTTGATACTTCTATTAAAAATCAAGTATCTAAAAAGATAATTTGTTCAATAGCTTTAACTATTAAACGTAAAGGGTTTTATGACTTTGTTAAAGCAATAGAAATTTTAAGTACTAAAAGAACGGATTTTGAGATATTACTATTTAGTAGTCAAAGTGACATCAATCTTGATTTGCCATTTCCATATACAATTAAATTTCCTTCTAATGATTTGGAAATAGTTGAGTGTTTACAGAAAAGCAATATTTTTGTTTCAACTTCCCACTTGGAAGGTTTTGGGTTGCCTGGATTAGAAGCTATGGCATGTGGCGCTGCTTTAGTTACGACCAATTCCGGAGGTGTAATACAATATGCAACGGATGAAATTAATTCCTTAGTTGTTAAAATCGGGGATATTGAAGCATTAATTATTGCAATTGAGAAGTTGCTTGATCAACCTAATTTATACAAAAGTATAATTGAAGAAGGATTGGCTACAGCCAAAAAATTTACTTGGGAGATTATGTGTGAAAATTTCGAAAAAGAACTAACTAAATTGTGAAAATTAATATTTTTAAGAATTTAGTTAGCTCTTTTTTGATTAAATTTTAGTATTTTAACAATATTCCTCTAGTAGGTAAAAAAATAATTTAATAGATGAATGATATTGATGTAAGCATCGTAATAGTAACATACAATACAGAACAAATTACATGTGAGTGTATTGAATCTGTTCTTGCTTCAATAACAAAATATAAATTTGAAGTTATAGTTATTGATAATGATTCTTCAGATAATACTGTAGATAGATTAATTAAGAACTTTCCAAGCATATGCGTTATAAGTTCACCCATTAACCTTGGATTTTCAAAAGCAAATAATGTTGGTATTGATAAGTCTACTGGAAAGTATATTTTACTTTTAAATAGTGATACTTTGTTGTTCAAGTCTTCTTTAGATGATTTACTTAACGCTGCAGTTGAAAATAATTATCAAATCACAGGACCTATATTATTAAACGCGGATTTATCGATACAAAGAAGCTGGTTCAATTTTCCGTCAGCCATTAAGATATTTTTAAGACTTACAAATCTTTATCTTTTATTTTATAAGTTTTCAAAATCAATTTTTTTTATTTTTTTTTGTTATGGAAAGAAACCTGCTTTCATGGTGAAAGAAATTCTCAAGGATTGCAGTATGGATTATTTAACTTTTGCAGCTATATTAATAAATAGAGATGTTATACAAAACATAGGAAAATTAGATGAAGGTTTGTTTTTTTATCAAGAAGATTGTGAATATGGATTAAGAGCCTATAAAAATAATTACAAAATTATTTATTGTGTGTCATCAAAAATTATTCATTTGGGCGGAAGCTCATCAAGCAAATTTTCCTGGTTAGCCTTCGAAAATGATATTATTGGACTGCTACATATTTATAAAAAACATTATTCCAAAATTAAGTTTAAGAAAATCAAATGGATTATTATTTTTGCCTTGAAATATAGGGTTGTATTTACTTATTTTGGATTCTATAAACAATTAAGAAAAAGTGGGCTTTACAAAAAACAGACGGAAATAAAAACCCAGGAATCAATAAGAAATAAATATATCTCTCTAATTATGAAAGTAAGAAATTATAGTTAGTTGTTTTATAAAAAGCTGGTTTAAATGAATAATAAAGAAATTTTAATTGTTAGTGCCGTTTTTCCGCCTGAGCCTGTTGTTTCAGCATCATTGTCATATGATTTGGCCTTAGCACTTTCTATAAATGAAAGAGTAATTGTAATCTCTCCATTGCCTTCTCGTCCATTTGGATTTGAATTTGGAAAAATTGTTGTTTCAGATAAGTTCAAGCATTATCAACTCAATAGTTTTACTTGTCCCGAATCTAAATTATTTGGAAGACTTAGGGAAACTTATAGTTTTGGCAAAGCTAGTTATGACTTTATTTGTAAAAATCATAATTCTATAAGTAAAATATATTCTAATACATGGCCTTTATTTGCACAGTTTTTAACCGTTAAGGCGGCAAAGAAGTATAATATACCTGTTGCTATTCATGTTCAGGATATTTATCCAGAATCTTTAACAAATAAATTGCCTTTTTTTGGTTTATTTCTTAATATTTTGCTTATGCCTTTAGATAAATATATTTTCAAAAACACAAGCAATATTATTACAATTTCAGAAAACATGAAGCAATATCTTGCAGTTAGCAGGAAGGTACCACTAGATAAAATTTCTGTTATTGCTAATTGGCAAAATGAAGATGTTTTTATTGAGCACAATTCCAAAAACATTACGAATTCTAATCAGCCTTTTACGTTTATGTATATGGGAAATATTGGACCCGTTGCGGGGCTCGATTTATTGATTGAAGCTTTTGCTAAAACTTTTCTGATTAATTGTAGATTAGTAATAGCAGGTTCAGGTTCAATGAGGAATAACTTAATTAAAAAAGCAAATAAGCATTCACATGTTAATATCGAGTTTTGGTCCGTTCCTGACGGAAAGGTTCAAGAGATTCAAAATATGGCGCATGTTATGCTTCTACCAATGAAAAAAGGTGCATCAGGAAGTTCAATACCTTCTAAATTACCTGCCTATATGTTTTCTAAAAAGCCAGTAATTACTTGTGTTGATGAAAATAGTGATATCGCAGTCGCTGTTAAGAATGGTAAATGCGGTTGGGTACTTCCGCCTGAAAACCTTGATTTGTTGGTAAAATGTATGAAAGATGTTTCAAATCTTAATTCCGATGAACTTTTATTAAAAGGGGATGCGGGATTTGATTATGCAATTAAAAATTTTTCAAAAAAAAATAATTTACAAAAATTGCTTAATTGCATTGTGGATTTATGATGAAAACTATGAAAAGACTTGCGATTATTGGATCAGGAGATTTAGGTCAACAAATGGCATACCATGCTTTTTCAGACAATCATTATCAACCTGTGGGTTTTTTTGATGATTATCAGTTAGTTGGCACTGTTAAATATGGTTATCCAGTTTTGGGTAAATTAAATGAGATAAAATTTTTTTTTGATCAAGGTAAATTTGATGTTATAATGATAGCATTAGGTTACCGCCACTTATCTTTGAAAGAAAATATTTTTAATAAATTTAAAAATAGTATTCCTTTTGGGACAATCTTGCATAGTTCATCTTACATTGATTCTACTTGTAAGATTGGTAACGGTGTTTTTATTTATCCAGGATGTGTTTTAGACATGAATACCGTGGTAAAAGACAATGTTTTGTTGAATGTAGGCTGTATTATTGCACATGATTCAACAATTGGCGAGCATTCTTTTTTATCACCATCAGTGCAAGTCGCAGGATTTGTAAATATAGGCCGAAAAGTGAGTCTTGGCATTGGAACTGTAGTAATTGATAATATAAGTATTATAGATAATGTGAGAACTGGAGCAGGAGCAGTTGTTACAAAAAATTTAAATGATCATGGCCTTTATGTTGGTATGCCTGCATTTTTCAAAAAACAATAAAAATAAAATAAACCAATTGCATGTATAATTTTTTTTTCAAAAGATTTTTCGATATTTTTTTTTCTATAATTGCAATACCTTTTTTCTTGTTAATTTGTTTTCCAATAGCAATTTTGATTATTATAGAGGATGCTGGTCCAGTGTTTTATACAGCTGAAAGGTTAGGAAAAAATAACGTTACTTTTAAAATGTTTAAGTTTCGATCGATGAAAGTAAATGCGCCTGATATCAGATTGTCAGATGGCTCAACTTTTAATTCAAAGGACGATCCAAGGGTTACAAAGATTGGAAAATTTATTAGAGAATATAGTATAGATGAAATACCGCAAATATTGAATGTGTTTAGAGGTGATATGAGTATTATAGGACCAAGACCTGATGTTAAATCTAATGAAAATTATTACGAAGAGTTTATAACCTTTTTGTCTGTTAAACCTGGAATAACTGGATATAATCAAGCTTATTTTCGAAACGAATCTAAAAGGTTAGAAAAGATTAAAAACGACAAGTACTACGCTGATAATATTTCTTTTATATTTGATTTAAAAATATTTTTTAAAACAATTTTTATGGTTATTAATAAAGAAGGAATTTATAATAAATAATTAAATGAATATATTAGTAACGGGAGCTGGAGGATTTTTAGGATTAAACCTGATAAAAAAACTTCTTGACAAAGGGCACAATGTCTTTGGTCTGACAAAAAAAACTATTAATTTTTCACATAACAGATTGCATATAATACTTAGTGATCTTTTTGATATAAATAAATTTGAAGGATTAAATATTGATGTAGTTTTTCATACTGCATCAAGAATTAATTTTGATGAAAGTAAAAATTCAATTTCTGAATTAACTCGAGACAATATTATATCGACTTTTAATTTAGCTGACTTTGTCATAAATAATAAGATTAGTAAATTTATATATTCATCTACCTGCTCAGTATATCAAGATAATTATGATAAAAACAAATTGATATCAGAAGAATATCCTTTAAAACCAAGAAATTCGTACGCAGTTTCAAAATTGGCTTCTGAATGGATTTTAGAAAACAAATTTAAAGGAATAATCGATGATTTTATTATATTAAGATATTCTTCAATATATGGTTTTCATCAACGAGAAGGTTCTATTGTCCCAAAATTCATTAGAAATGTTAATAATAATGAAAACCTAGTTATTAATGGTTCGGGCAGTAGAACACAAGATTATGTTTATATTGATGATGTGGTAGATGCAAATCTAAAATGTTTAGAGAAAAAACTTCCTTTTAGTACGGTATTAAACATTGGATCTGGGGAACAAATATCAGATTTAATGTTAGCAGAACACATTAAATATAATTGGGATAGTAACTCAAAAATAAATATTTTGAACAAGTTTGACAGAGCTGAAACACATTTTTTTTATGATATTAAAAAAGCCAAAAGTCTAATTAATTATGAATCGGTATCGCTAAAAGTAGGGTTAGAGCTTTATAAAAAATCCATGAAATTGTCATGAAATTATTTTTTATTAGTGACATTCACGGAAATCAATTTGCTTTAGAGGCAATATTAAAAAAGGCATTAGAAGTTAATTCAGATCGAATTTATTGTCTTGGGGACATAAGTGGTTATTTCACAGGTGTTAATGAAGTGATTAAATTATTACAAAAGCATAATGTGTACTCAATTAAAGGAAATCATGATTCATTTTTAACAAACGAAGCAATCATAAATAAAAATAAAAATTATTATCCAGCATTTTTAATGTCAAAAAAAAAAATAGGTGTTGAAGAATATAATTGGATCAATAACTTAACTGAGTACAAAAAAATTAAAGTTGATGATTTTAAACTAGAATTGTATCATGGTGGGTTAAACGATAAATTAAATGAGTATGTTTTTCCGAATTTAATAGATTTTAAACAATATAAAAACCGCACTGCAAATCTATTCCTTTTTGGGCATACTCATTTACAATTTGTTTTAGAAATCGAAGATAAGGTATTCGCTAATCCTGGTTCTGTCGGATTACCAAGAAATGGAGATTTTAGAGCACATGGTCTATTATTTGACACTCAAAAAAATATGTTTTCCAAATATAAAGTACCTTATGATTTAACTAAATTCAATTCAAAATATCTCAAAGATGCATCAATTAGTCAAAGTTACTTACATAATATCAATTTTGGAAGGTCTTCTGGTAAACCTTTAGTAAAAAACATTGAGCCTCTCCTTGATCAAAAAATGATACTTTATTTGGAATCTAATAATTTATCGATAATTAATACTACTATTGGACTT